>CAUZWH010000165.1:0-6727 GCA_963583675.1 Alphaproteobacteria bacterium | reverse complement strand
AACCAGCCGCCGCTGCCTATCCCGCGTCACCATCCGCAGCGGCCGGACAGGAAACGCTTACTGAAAATCAACGTAAACAGTTGCTCGATGTCGCGGCCCGCTCGATCTCGATCGGACTTAAAACCGGACATCGCCCGAAGCTCGACTTACGTACGTTTCACCCACGCTTCGGGCAACCCGCAGCTTGTTTTGTCACGCTGACGCGTGATACCCGATTGCGGGGATGCATTGGCTCCTTGGAAGGCAAACGACCGCTGGTCGCGGACATCGCCTGGAACGCGTATGCCTCGGCGTTTGAGGACGGGCGCTTCAAACCACTTGCAACCGAGAAATTCGAGCAGCTGGCATTGAGCATCTCGATCCTCACGGCACCACAGCCGATGACATTCGACAACGAGGAAGGCCTTCTCAGCCAATTGCAACCCGGGATCGACGGGCTGACAATTCAGGACGGATCGAGACGCGCTACCTTCCTACCCCAAGTGTGGGAACAAACGCCCGACCCGATCCAGTTCGTTCAGCACCTGAAGGCCAAAGCCGGCTTTGCCGCCGACCACTGGTCCCACGAACTCCGAGCGTGGCGGTACCAGACAGATAGTTTTTCGCGCCCGACACCACTGCTCGCAAATGCCGGCTAGTTGCGATCTGAATTAGCCGAAACGGGGTGCGACGCCACCTCAAGGAAGCAACCAATCGCATGAGAATTCGCACGAACGGTGTTGATATTTAGGTAAAAACTTGACACTGGCGAGTCACCTGCGCATGTTACCGTTGCGTCAGTTTGATGCCAACACACTGGGTTTGTTTGGTTTTTTTGAATTTTTCCTGGGGGCCTCTTGCTTGCTCATCTGTGGCGCTTCGCGCACCCGCGTCGTGCTTTTAAACTAACTGATTGGCACGTCCTGATCGGTGCTTCTACCGGTCTAGCGATTTCACTAGCCTTTATTTCGGCGATCGGGTTATCAGCAGCGGGGCCGCCGATGATCGCGATAGAGGCCGGACCGACCCGACAGGTGATCGAAGTATCGTTCGGACCGCCAACACCCTTGCCCTACCAACCACGGGACGAAGTTGAGATCGTCCACAAGCGCCAAGACCCGCCAGCCGAATGGCATCCACAGCCATCCCTTAGCTCCGCCACGCCACCAGCAGAGCCCCGCCTCGACCCGCCGCCGAGTTTTATTAAGACGGTGCAAATAAAGAAGGGCGGAACGTTGGGCCGGGCATTGTCACGAGCCGGCACTAGCGACAATGAATCACACCAAGCGATCGTTGCGCTTCGCAAAGTCTTCAACCTGCGGCGTCTGCGCGCCGGTCAAGAGATAAACGTGCGCTTTACGGCCGCACCGGACGCAAAGAAACTGACAACACTCGATGTGCTGGAGATCACGGTTGATGTCGATCGCATCGTTGTCGCCGAACGAGACGCCACCGGAAAGTTTCGGGCCAAGATCGTCGAAAAGGAGTTGCGCCACGAATATGGGCGCGTCGCCGGCACGATCGAAGGCAGTTTATTCGTCGCCGCTCAGAATGCGGAATTACCGATTCCGCTGATCATGGACCTGATCCGTATTTATAGTTGGGACGTCGACTTCCAGCGCGAGATCCAGCGTGGCGACCACTTTGAAGTACTGTACGACCGTTACGTCGATGGTGAAGCGCCGGTCGCCGAGAGGGCTATCAAAGTTGGCAAAATCCTTTATGCATCGCTCACGCTGAGCGGTAAGCAAATTGAGCTTTTCCGGTACCGAATGGCGGATGGGAGGATCGACTACTTCGACACAAAAGGCGCCAGCGTACGCAAGGCACTTTTACGAACACCAATCGATGGCGCGCGCCTTTCATCGCGCTATGGCAAACGCCGCCACCCTGTCCTCGGCTACACGAAGATGCATCGTGGCGTCGATTTCGCCGCACCGAAGGGCACGCCAGTAATGGCCGCCGGTAACGGGGTTGTCGAGCTCGCCGGTCGAAATGGCGCTTATGGAAAATATGTCCGAATCCGCCACAATGGACGCTACAAGACCGCCTACGCTCACTTGAGCCGCTATGATAAGCGTACCCGTACGGGCAAGCGGGTCGAGCAAGGGCAGATTATCGGTTATGTCGGTTCGACAGGTCGATCCACCGGGCCGCATCTTCACTACGAAGTTCTGGCCGGTAAACGCCAGGTGAATCCGCTAGGCGTCAAACTGCCAACCGGCACGAAGCTCCGTGGCAGTCAGCTGGCCGCCTTCAAGACCAAACTGCAAGAGGTAGTTGCACAGCGCGACTCGGTGCCGCTGGCGTCTGAATTCGCCAACAAGCGCTGACAGACCCAAAAGCGGCCCGTCTTCGCACACCAACGGGTGTTCCGGACGAGTAGTTGAACCAACAGTTGGGCTAAGTAATCAAGCCAAGTACTTAGCCTAACTACCGATCGAATGTGGCGCCGTAATCCAAAGTTCTGCAGCAATCTAAGCCGCCTCGATCAGGCGACCGTTGACCACCAGCCCCTCATCGCCGGCCGATACCTGAACAACATCGCCATCGCCGATTGTTCCTTGTAGTAACATCGTCGCAAGCGGGTTTTGCAGGTGGCGCTGGATTACGCGGCGTAGCGGCCGAGCGCCGTAGGCCGGTTCATACCCCGCCTGCGCCAGCCATGTACGCGCAGTCTCGTCGAGATCGAGCGCAATCTTGCGTTCTGCCAAACGATCGCGAAGAGCACCGAGTTGGATCCCGACAATCGAATCCATGTGCTCCCGAGTGAGGCGATGAAAAAGTGTAAACTCATCCAGCCGGTTGAGAAATTCCGGTCGAAACGCTTGTCGCACGGCCTCCATTACCGGCTCGCGAACCGCCTCGCTGTCCTCACCCTCCTCCTGAGCGGCAAGAATGTCACTTCCCAGGTTAGACGTCATGATGATGAGGGTATTGCGAAAATCGACGGTGTGGCCTTGTCCGTCTGTGAGCCGGCCGTCATCAAGGACCTGTAGCAACACGTTGGATACGTCTTGGTGCGCCTTCTCGACTTCGTCGAACAGCACTACCTGAAAGGGACGACGACGGACGGCCTCGGCTAACGAGCCACCTTCATCATAACCGACATACCCCGGCGGCGCGCCGATCAGCCGCGCAACGGCGTGCCTTTCCATATATTCAGACATATCGACGCGGATCATCGCCGCCTCGTCGTCGAACAGAAAAGCCGCGAGCGCTTTGCAAAGTTCGGTTTTACCGACGCCGGTTGGGCCCAGAAACAAGAATGACCCGATCGGGCGTTCGGGATCTTGCAATCCGGATCGCGCACGGCGAACCGCGTTGGCGACGGCGGCAAGGGCATCGTCCTGGCCCACCACGCGCGCCCGCAAATGGTCCTCCATTTGCAGAAGTTTCTCGCGTTTGCCAGCCAGCATCTTGTCGACTGGGATGCCGGTCCAACGAGAGACGATCGACGCGATGTCCTCGTCCGTAACGGCTTCGTTGAGCATGCGCCCCGCGCCTAACGCATCTGCTTCCTCGAGCTGTTTTTCCAGCTTAGGGACAACACCGTAGGCGAGCTCGCCTGCGCGCGCGAGATCCCCTTTGCGCTGCGCAACTTCCAACGCTCCCCGGGCGCTATCGAGCTGCGCGTTGATTTCGACCGCGCCTGCCAATTGCTCCTTCTCCGCCTCCCACTGGGAGGTAAGCTCCGTAGAGCGCTGTTCAAACTCGGCCAATTCGCGATCGAGATTGCCAAGCCGTTCTTTTGATGCAGCGTCCTCCTCTTTCTTGAGAGCCTCGCGCTCGATTTTCAGTTGGATAATGCGGCGGTCGAGTTCGTCGACAGCCTCCGGTTTTGAATCGACTTCCATACGCAAACGGCTGCCCGCTTCGTCGATGAGATCGATTGCTTTGTCGGGGAGGAAACGATCGGTTATGTAGCGATTGCTCAGTGTCGCTGCGGCAACAATGGCACCGTCGGTAATACGCACGCGATGGTGTAACTCGTACTTCTCCTTCAAGCCGCGCAAGATCGAAACGGTATCTTCGACGCTCGGTTGCGATACGAATACCGATTGGAAGCGCCGCGCCAGGGCGGCATCTTTCTCTACGTGCTTGCGATACTCGTCCAGCGTGGTTGCTCCCACGCAATGGAGGTCGCCGCGAGCAAGCGCTGGTTTGAGCAGGTTCGAGGCATCCATCGCGCCTTCAGCCGCACCTGCGCCAACCAACGTGTGCAATTCGTCAACGAACAAGATCACCCCGCCATCACTCGCTTGGATTTCCGCCAGCACCGCCTTGAGCCGTTCCTCGAACTCACCACGGAATTTGGCTCCGGCGATCAACGCGCCGAGATCGAGCCCCATGAGTCGCTTGTGCTTGAGGTTCTCGGGCACGTCGCCATTGATGATGCGCTGCGCCAAGCCCTCTACGATCGCTGTTTTGCCCACACCGGGCTCGCCGATTAGAACGGGATTGTTTTTGATTCGCCGCGACAGGACTTGAATCGTACGGCGAATTTCCTCGTCGCGGCCGATAACCGGGTCTAGCTTGCCATCCCCGGCGCGCTCGGTGAGATCAATCGCGTATTTCTTGAGGGCCTCATAGCTATTTTCGGCGGTTGCACTGTCAGCCGTGCGACCCTTGCGTATGTTGTTGATTGCCCCGTTCAACGCCTGCGGCGTAACACCAGAATCGCCGAGGATTGTTGCTGCTGTCGTTCCCGTTGAAAGTGCCAGCGCCAGTAATAGCCGCTCGGCCGTGACAAATCCGTCTCCAGCCTTGTCAGCAAGTTGTTCGGCCGATTCGAACAAACGCGCCGTCTCCGGCGCCAAATAGATCTGCCCGGCCCCGCTCCCTTCAACTTTGGGGTATTTACCGAGCGCCTCTTCGACCCCGGCTCGAACATCGCGAACCCGCCCACCGGCAGCCGTTATCAGATTTGCAGCCAGACCCTCATTGTCGTCAACCAGGATCTTGAGTAGGTGCTCAGGGGTAAATTGCTGGTGTCCCGACCGTAGGGCGAGACCTTGACCCGATTGGATAAATCCACGCGATCGCTCTGTGTAGCGGTCAAACTCCATGAGTTACGCTCCTTTGGCGCGCCGCCGCTAATACGCCTGCTCATGGCCGTATCAAGCGCGACATCATTCGGCGCCCTAAACCAAACCTACTTGCAATATGGTGTGGTAACTGAGCAACACAAGCCCCTCCTCGGTTGCTTACGCCAAAGATATAGCGAGATACCTATGAGGATTTATTGAGAGGGACCTACCGGTCCCCAGGCGGGTCGCCCCGCCCCGAAGACCCGGTCGGCGCTAGTTTAGTTCGCTAACCGCGACATCGGTTTCGGACAGCTCCGCTTCGCGTAATTCGTCGCTATCCGTCGTCACCACTGTCGCAGTCACCGGCTCGCTGTGGTCCCCGTCGGCGCCGCTATCGGTACCGATAGCGCCTTGATTGCTGCCGTTGCCACCGCCGTTTTCCGGGTTATGAGCGTTTTGCTGGGCCTGACGGGCTTGGTTTGCCTCCATCGCGCCGGTATAGACACGGTAATAGTGCTCAGCGTGCTGAAAATATCCCTCAGCTGCAATTCTATCGCCGGCCGCGTTTGCATCGCGCGCGAGCGCAACGTACTTGTCGAAAATCTGATTGGCCGTGCCGCGAACTTTTACTTCGGGACCATTGCTTTCGTAGCTGCGATTGTGACCCGACCCGCCGTACGTCCGCTTGCCCCCATTATTATTACTTCGTCCGTTGCGTGAGCGACGCGAATTCATACCTTGGTTCTTTCTTTGGTTCGTCAACAACGCGATTTCTTTCTCTGTGACAATACACAGATGTTTTGGAGGGCTGCGGCCCCGTTTGTTCGCGGTAGGATGCCTTGGCTCAATCGCCCCCCAAATCAGCATCTGGACCATTTCAACCTAGTCTGCCTGAGCCTCTAATCCAACCTCTTTTTTCACGTATGAGGCGGCGCGGCCGGGCCTAGTACGACGCACCGATCATGCCCGGCTAGATCCACTTTGACCGCCGCCACGATCAACCCGGTGTCGTTGGCAAGTTGGCCCAACGCGACCGCTTGGGTATAGCCGACTTCCAAAAACGCCTGTCCATTCACGGCGAGGAGCGCGCACAACTCAGGAACGATGGCTCGATACGCATCGAGCCCGTCGCTGCCGCCGTCCAACGCCGCTGGTGGATCAAACCGTACCTCGGGTTGAACGATCTCGAGTTCTTGTGAAGTCAGATAGGGCGGATTGCAAACGACGATATCGCATCCGGAATTCAATGCAGCACCCCAATCGCCGACAATGAACGAAGCCCTTTCGTCAAGCCCGAGTGCGCGGGCGTTGCGACGGGCAACGATTACTGCTGCCAATTCGCGATCAACCCCAACGCCGAACGCCATCGGCAGTTCGGCGAGCAGCGCCAGCAACAGACAACCCGACCCGGTTCCCAGATCGGCGATTAACAGACGGTCTTGTTTTGTTTGTTGGTCTACGGCCTCAAGCACGGTTTCGATCACGGTTTCACTATCGGGTCGCGGATCGAGAACGGCCGGCGTCACTTCCAGTGTGTGGGACCAAAAGTCTCGCTTCCCAAGGATTCGCGAGACGGGTTCGCGGCGACATCGGCGCTTGATAGACTGATCGAATCTATCCGCCGTGTCCGGTGCTAGATGCGCATCCGGGTGTGTGAGCAGCCACATACGTGTTTTGTTTGCTGCACTCGCAAGCAACAATTCAGCGTCGAGCCGGGG
>CAUZWH010000164.1:0-6777 GCA_963583675.1 Alphaproteobacteria bacterium | reverse complement strand
TCGCTCTGCATACGCAAAAATGAGAAAGAGCTTGCCGCCGATCACCGCGGGCAGCAGGGCTTCTTTCTGAGCGGATGTGCCGGACCGCTGGATCAAACCACCACACAGCACAACCGTCGTCAGATAGGGTTCGAGCACCAGGCCTCGGCCGAACGTTTCCATCAGGATCATCACTTTGACCGGTGAGCCGGCGAAGCCGCCCTCGGCTTCGTCGAAAGGCATCCCGACCCAACCGAGTTCCGCAAACTTAGCCCAGTTGGCGCGATCGAAACCGTCGGTGGCCGCAATTTTTCGGCGGGTTTCAGCGGTGTAGGAGTCGCGAAGAAAACGCCCGAGACTGTCGCGAAACAGTCCCTGTTCGGTGGTCAGCGAGAAATCCATCGCGCGCTACAAACCCAACACCATCTTGGCAATGATGTTCTTCTGAATTTCGTTGGTGCCGCCGTAAATCGAAGCCTTGCGCCAATTGAAGTAATACGGTGCCAAGGGCGCCGCGTAATCGGGCCCGATCGGTGCTTCGTTCCAGCCATCACGAAGTGCTTCGGGCGCATAGGGAAACGCGTAGTAGCCGATAGCTTCGACCAGCAGCTTGGAGATGGCTTGCTGGATCTCGGTCCCGAGAATTTTCAGAATCGACGACTCCGGCCCTGGTCTTGGGCCTGCGTTCTCGTCGGCGAGGATCCGCAGCTCGGTGAATTCGAGCGCCAGGAGATCGATTTCAACCACCGCTAGCTTGTCTCTGAATGCCCGGTCTTCGAGCAGCGGGCACCATCCGATAGCTCCTTGGTGACAATTGTCTTCAAGCGCCTAATTTGCTTTTTCGACCGCGCGACCTGCGCAATCCCCGAGCGTTCGTGACTCAGGAGGTGTTTGGCGTAGGTCCAACCCTTACCCTCTTCGCCGATCAGGTTTTGCACGGCACGTGAACGTCGTCGAACCAAACCTCGTTGATTTCCTGGCCGCCGTCGATCGTGGTGATCGGACGCACACTGACGCCGGGATCGTGCATATCGATGAGGAGGATGGAAATGCCTTCCTGCTTCTTACCGGAGCCGTCGGTGCGTACGAGGCAGAAAATGAGATCCGCGTATTGGGCGTGCGTAGTCCGTGTCTTGGCGTCGTTGACCACGTAGTGCTCACCGTTACGAACCGCACGAGTTTGCAGGGAGGCAAGGTCAGAGCCGGCGTTGGGCTCCGAATAGCCCTGGCACCGCCAGTCTTCGCTGCCAAGGATTCGCGGCGGATAGTGGGTTTTTTCGCATCGTTCCCGAACTTCATGATGACCGGCCCGACCATCAGCAGGCCGAACGAGCTCAGCGGCGGCGTTCCGGCGTTGGCACATTCTTCGTCGAAAATGTAACGCTGGGTCGCGGTCCAACCGGTGCCGCCATGCTCGACCGGCCGGTTCGCTGCGACCCAGCCGCGCTTGAAGAGCAATTTCTGCCAGCTGACATAGTCTTCTTTGCCGAGAAATAGTCCGCTCTTGACTTAGCGCTTTAGGTCACCGGGCAGTTGATCGGCGATAAAATCCCGAACTTCCAGACGGAACGCTTCTTCCGCCGGCGTGAAAGTTAGATCCATTTTTCGCGTCCCTTAGGCTACGTCCTTCGTAGATTGAATGCTTGCCGGCACTCTGGATATTATCGCCCGGTGGCGCTCACGTCGCCGCTTAGCCGTTTCGCGGCGGCGAGGAGTTGAGGGCCGATGTCTTCGGCCAGGCGATCTCGATCGGCCAGGAATGTCGGCGCTGCGCAGGATAGAACGTAAGTCTCCTTACCATCGGGTGCGACAAACGGGGTTGCTACCGCGTTAACGTCGGGGTCCCACGCACCGATCTTGATACAGAAACCGCGCTTCGCTAGCTCCTCACGAGCAGTGTTGATGCGATTTTCGTGTTCGGGCCACACGTTGCCATGGCGCCTGCGCGATCTCTGAATCAGGCGCTGACGTTCCACATCATCGAGGCCAGCCAAATAAGCCAATCCGGTTGCTGTCTCGATCATCGGCAAGCAAAGGCCAACATCGATACGCAGCGTGACCAGAGTGGGCGGCGAACAATATTCGATATAGACCATCGACAGCCGATTAGGCGTGGCCAAACCAGCACCGACGTTATTTGCGTCAGATAACTCGCGCATATGCGGCTTCGCGACCTGACGAATGTCGAAGTTCGCTAGCGCGGGGTAGCTTAGGGCAAGTACCGATGTGCCCAGCTCATACTTGCCGAACTCGGTGTTGTAGTTGAGATATCCCAGTTCAGTCAGCGTGTAGGTCAATCGCGAGACCGTTGGTTTGGGTAGCTGTGTGCGGGTGGCCAACTCTTGGTTGCCGAGAACACGATCCTCACAGCGAAAAGCGCGCAAGATGGACAGCCCGCGCGCCAGCGCTGTCACGAACTGACGATCCTTGCCAGTCTCGATACTGTCCGCGGCGAGGTCTACGTCGTTTTGTACGGCCGTGAGTCTTGTCATTGAGCGGGTCCCGATGGTTGACGCGGGCTTAATCTAGCCGGGGTTGACTATATTCAAGGTGAACCAGTTTGCTATGCGAAATATAGTTTCGCAAAATAGTGGCCTTGCGAAGGTTGTCGCGGGCTGTCTTGGTAGGAGGTCAGAAAACTGGGCGATCGGGTGAATTTGCACGCGAGTGGCTTTCAAACAAGCGATGCAAATCATGTAAGCTCGTGTGTCACAAACGCTTAGACTTTGTTGCAGGGGTGCACCTCGATCGTGTCTACGAGTTCTGGAAGAGACCACGCCCGCCCGATCACCCCGATGGCCTGGTTATTGGCGGTACTGGCGTTGGTGCCGCTCGCAGGATTGATTTTCGGACTAATGGCGTTCGAATGGGGCATGCGGACACGCGACAGTGGCGGGCGCCCGCTGGCGGTGTTCGCGGCGTTCATGCTCGCAATCGGGGTGGCCGTGACGATCGGCGCCTATGTTTACCGCGATGACATGATGGGTGTGGATGGCGACACCGGCGAAATACGTCTGGAGATACCGTTGGCGCCACCCGCCTCAAGCGACTGACCGCACGGCGGAGCCCATCCGCTAATCATTAAGTCAGGCGTAACGCTGTGGCACCGCGCTTGCAAGTATCTTTGCAAGGTGCCGGACAAGCACCAACCAGAAAGGGCGTTTGCGTAAGCGGTTTCCGTTGCCTCTCGTTAGGGGCGGTCTTCGCAGGGGTTGAACACGTTTGTTCAACCGCAAGGAGGGAGCCGCGATGACATCTATCGCAGGTATTTCCAGTACGCTTATCCAACCACAGCTACCACATCGCTATGTTGCACAGCCCGACGGGCACCACATTCGCCCCGATCGTGAAACCGACCGACCCGGCGACGTTCGCCCGGACCGCAGGGATATACATCCTGCCCGATTGAGCCACGCTTTGGCGGATCGGATCGATCGGCCGGACAATCGACCCGATGTGAATCCGGTTCGACTCCGCCATGCGTTAGCGGATCGAATTGATCGGCATAGAGACCGACCTGTTGATCCGGGCCGGGTTCGTCATGCAATTGCAGATCGTATTGACCGGCACGTTGACTTACCCGTCGGTCCCGGTCGGATCCGCAATGCACTCGCGGATCGCTTGGAGCGCCCGCTCGATATTCGAGTGTAATCGCTTTGAGGAGCGTCGCAGTCCGTGGCGCTCCTCATTTTCCGAGCGCCTGTTGGGAACTTGTTGCTCTGGTTTCTAACTAGCAGGGCCGATCAAACCGCTGACTAAAGATCAGCGCCTTTGGCCCAGCTCGGTGTTGTGATTGCGACCGCTGGTGGTTCAGCGAGCAATGGCTCGGCTTCGCGCATGTAGTCGGCAAACCAGGTTTCATTGGCGTTAGCTTCAAGCTGTTGCGGGTCAGCATAGAGTTCGAATAGGTGAAGAACGTCAGGGTCGTGATTGTCGGTACAAAAGAAATATACCTCCTGAGCCGGGTTGGCTTCTGCCCGGGCCATCAGATGTTTCTCCCATAGTGCTTGCAGTTCCGCCCGCTTGCCTGGCTTGGTTCGCGTGCGGATAAACAGGGCAAGTTTCGCCATCGGAAATTTCTACTTTGCGCCTTTGATCCAGACCGGCGTGCCGCGATAGACGGTCCGCTGAGTGATGTTCGGCTCGATCAGCTCACGGTAGGCCTGGAACCAGTCAGTCGCGCCCGAGACCTCAAGAACCGTGCGATCCTGATAGAGTTCGAACAGGCAGAGAAGATCTGGTTCTTCACCGGCCAACATGTAAAAGAACCGAACCGCATCGGCGGCCTCAATATGCCATTTGACCCGCTCTTCCCAAGCTGCATGGATCGCATCTCGTCCTCCATCGGTGGTTCTATATTGGACGAACAGACCCATCGGTGGCGGCTCGCTCGTTTCGTCAATCGCGGTGGGATCGGTTTCTTTGGACCAGATTGGGCTCGTGAACGCGAGTTCGGGCGGTCCGGCAAGCACGGGCTCCAGCGCCGCGTTGTAATCGGCGAGCCAAGTCGCTCCACCAACCTCGTCGAGTGCAGCGCGGTCGCTATAGAGCTCAAAAAGGTGGACCGCGTTCGGGTCAGCGTCGTCGTTGCATTTAACAAAACATTTGACTTTGGGGTTTGCCGCGACGGGTTCTTTGACATGCGCGTCGAAGGCACGATGCAATGCGTCGCGTTGCCCTGGTTTGGTTCGGTAGGTGATCAATAGAGCGGTCTTGCTCACGCTCGCCTCCATTCTGATTCGTCCCCATCATACCCGATCAGGTGCGTCACGAGCATCGTCGGCTTCTTGCAATTGCCGGTCACCGCAGGCCGAGATCAGGGTAGGTCATCGTGATACCGGCCTTGGTGCCAATAGCCTCAATCCGCCTGATCTCGTTATAGCTATTTGCTTGGAATGCACGCATTCGGGCTAGAAGAAACCAACGATTTCGCGGCCGTTGAAGCAACCGGGCGTAGGGCCGTCGAGCTCAATCCGAGAGATCCGTGGGCCATTCACGCAGTGGCCCACGTCATGGAAATGCAAGGTAGGCTTCCCGATGGCATCGGTTGGCTGGATCAGCGCACCGACGATTGGCCGCCGGAGAATATGTTTGCCTTCCACAACTGGTGGCATTTTTCCCTCTTCCACCTCGACCTTGGTGATACCGCGCGTGTCCTTGATATTTATGATTCTCGGACCCACCCGGAGACCACAGATGTAGCGCCCGAACTTCTCGATGCGTCGTCGCTGCTGTGGAGGCTCTACCTGCGCGAAGTTGACGTTGGGCAGCGCTGGAAAAATCTCGCGGGTAGCTGGGGATCCATCCCCTAGGGTGGTTTCTACGCGTTTAATGATCTTCACGCGATGATGGCTTTTACGGCGACTGGCCGTCAGGTGGAAACGCGCGATCTTCTCAAGAAAATTGAGTCGAGCGCGGCGGGAGTTGATACCAACGCCATGATGAGTCGTGAAGTTGCGTCGCCCTTGTGCCGGGCATTGCTGGCATTCGCGGATGGGGACTACGGCAAGTGCGTTGGCTTGATTGAATCGGTGCGTCCGCATGCCAACCGGTTTGGTGGCAGCAACGCCCAGCGCGACGTTATTAGTCTTACTCAAGTTGAGGCGGCCCTGCGTGGCGGCCTAGTATCGACGGCGCGAAGCTTGGCCGCCGAGCGAACCAACTATAAACCGTCCAGTCCGTTCAATTGGCAGTTGACGGTGCGGGTTTTGGATTTAGGTGGGGATAGCGCAGGCGCAGAGCAGATTCGTTCCCAGGCAGCCGCACTCGTCGACCAATCTACGCGCGCCCGCGTCGGTGTTTAACGGCTAGCGAGTTGGCCGCTACGTGCGCCAGAACGGTTTCGTTGTTTCGAAAACGACATCGCTGCGGCGAATACCGATGTCGCGCAGCATCCGCTCGTCGAATTGGGCCAGATGTTGGCGTTGGCGCGACCGTTCGTGCCATGAAACGATCATTTGAAGCCCGCGTAAGAGCATCGACGATAGAGATATCCGGCCACCATGAAGAGTAAGCGTCTCAGTATTATATTTCATGATACGATCCTCTTGACCAACAACTGAAAGCCCTATGGTATGTGTTTCTCACTGTGCGTTTGTATAAATATTAAGACCTCGTGACAAACGATCGCTTCTGATGTGTTCAATTAGATTTTCTTATGTTAATGACACGCTATCTGCCGCGGCTTAACGCTTTGCGTGCGTTTGAAGCGGCCGCGCGCCACCTCAGCATTACAAAAGCAGCCGACGAACTGGCCGTCACCCAGGCGGCGGTAAGCCACCAGGTCAAAAGCCTGGAGGAGTTTCTTGGCACCAAGCTATTCAATAGGGTTAATAGGGGACTGGTGTTGACCGCCGATGGCCAGACTTATTGGCCCGCGTTGAGCGACGCTTTCGATGGCATCGATCAGGCAACCTTGCGCCTGAAGTCCGCCGATTCGTCGAGCACGTTGACGGTCAGCGTCCTTTCCTCATTCGCAGCCAGATGGCTGGTGCCGCGGCTTGGCAGGTTCCGCGAGTTGCACCCTGATATAGACGTCTTGATTGCGCCCAAGGACGAATTCGTCGACTTTCAGCGCGAGAATGTTGATGTAGGCATTCGCTATGGTCGCGGCATCTACCCGGGCCTTCGCACCGACCCGCTGCTTGAGGAGGAGATTTTTCCTGTATGCAGCCCAGCGCTGCGTGACGGCTCGAATCCACTCGCCGATCCGATCAACCTGATAAATCACACACTCCTCCACGACGATGGCGAGGCTGGTTGGCGGCAATGGTTACTTGCCGCGCATGTGGACGGCGT
>CAUZWH010000163.1:0-6791 GCA_963583675.1 Alphaproteobacteria bacterium | reverse complement strand
TTCCCAGGTCCCAAAGTTTTACCGTCCGGTCAGCGGAGCCCGAGAGAGTGCCCGCCGTCCGTCCGCCAACAGCGCCACAGACGCCACGATCCCGTCGTGGCCCGCCAGCGTCTGAACACAGGACCCGGTTTCCAGGTCCCAAAGTTTCAGTGTTCCGTCAGAGACACCTACGAGAGCCTGCCCACTATCTGCCGAGAATGCTGCCGACAGTACTTCCCCTCCATTTTCCTCCATTTTGTGAAGGAGCTTCCCGCGCTTCAAGTCCCAGAGTTTCAACGTCCAGTCAGCCGATAGTGCGACGCAATTCACGATGTCACGACGATGGATCTCGACCAAAGTTTGAACATCGTCGCCAGTTTCCAGGTTCCAGAGTATCAAATAGCCATCGTTTGACCCGGACAGTGCCAGCTCGCCGTTCGTTGAGAGTGCTACTGCAGTTACGAAGTCTGAGTTCATCTCCAAGGTCTGCAGACAAGCTCCGGTTTCCAGGTTCCAAAGTTTCACCGTCCCGTCATCGGCGCCGGAGAGCGCGCGGCGGCCGTCCGCGGAGATCGCGACCGCGTTGACATCGTCGGTGTGCCCTTCGACCATCCGGCTCAGCGCCAGCGCTTCAATGGTGGTGACGCGATAGCTGGTGCCGCTCGGCTGGCGCAGGATGTTGAGGTCGGCGAGGTCGGCGTCGGCGCGGATCGCCTCGCGCGGGATGGGCTCTTTGAAGGGCTCTTTGTATTCGACGGCGATGCGGTCGCGGCCGGCTTTGAGAGCCGGTTTGTCGTCACTACCTTCGCGCGCGACTTCGCCCCAGCCGAAAATCGCCTCATCGCCGCTTGAGCGCCAGAAATAGACGATATCGCCGGCCTGGATCTCATCGCGATAAGCGTTGATCTCCCAAGCCTCGGTTTCGCCCGGGACCAGCTTGTCGCGCAAATCGTAGCGCTTGGGATTGCCCTGGAAAATCCAAGTCCGGCGCGGTCGTCGTTCCTCTTTGGCCATGCAAGCGCCCCCGACGCTTCCCAACGGCAACAACCTTAGCGTGCGGACGATTCGCTGACTATTGACCCGTGGATCTTGACTCTTGCCTCGAACATGTTAGAACAAAAGAGGAACATAATAAAAGAGAACATCAAGCGTCAGCTTAAGCATGTTCTCGGGAATGGACTGCCAATGCTTACCGAGCACAGGATTTCTGTCTCTCCTGCTTACTGCCCGCCATCCCGGGCAATTCCCTGCGGGCCCGCAAAACCCGGCTTGCACGCGCCGCGGGTGGCAAGATCTCAACCGCGAACCACGGCTGGGGTTGCAAATCTGCGCGCCGAGATCGATCGCATCGAGCGTCAATCTTTGGATATCACCCATGACGATCGCGTCGTGGACTTCGGCGAACCCGTGATCGATCAGGCCCTGCCGTGGGGTGGCTTGCCCCGTGGTGTCCTGCACGAAGTGGTGGCCGGCGATTGTGGGGCAGGGATAGGCTTTATCGCGGCGATTTTGGGACGCATGGCCGCGTTGGACTACAACCGGGATAAGCAGATTCTCTGGTGCCTGCCGCCGACCGGCCTGTATGAAACCGGCAATCTTTATACGCCGGGCTTGGCGGCCTATGGCATCGATCCCGAGCGTCTTCTGCTCGCCCGCGGCCGCCGCGATGCCGATATCCAGTGGACGATGGAAGAGGGGTTGCAGTGCGCCGGCTTGATGGCCGTTGTCGGTGAAGTGCGCGGCCTTGATCTAACGGCAAGCCGGCGCCTGCAACTGGCCGCACGGCGCAGCGGGGTTACGGTATTTTTCCTGATGTCCGGCGATCAGCAGGGAAAATCCCGGCACGAACCAAGCGCTGCCGTCACCCGCTGGCGGGTGACATCGGCCGCTGCCGAAATACCGGCGCGGGGATCTTTGCATAGCATGGCTTGGGAGCTTGAACTCGTTCGCTGCCGCGCCGGGCTGCCCAAGCAATGGCGAGTTGGTTTCGATACGCGCGGCGAAACAGATTATGTAGGGAAGGGAGTGCCACATGCCCCGGGTCGTTTCCGTGTGGCTGCCACGGTTTGCGACCGACCGCTTGAGTCGGCTCGCAGCACGCCAAAATCAACACCATCAAGGCCAGCGTCAAACCAATCAGAGGTCGCCGTCTCAACGGCCCTCTCAACAGCTCTTTCGGCATAAGCCCAAAGAAAACCCGCTAATTACCGCGGTTTCGATCCAAGGCGGCATGCGCGTCGCCGCGGTCGATGCGGCCGCGGAAGCCGCCGGCATCATTCCCGGTATCACATTGGCTGATGCGCGCGCGCTGATGCCGGCCCTCACTGTCGTGCCCAGCGATGCGGTTGCCGACGCCAGGGAGTTGGCCGCACTGGCCGATTGGTGCGGGCGCTACTCGCCCTGGACCTGCAGCGATTCATCGGCTGGCGAGGGCGGCAATGGCCTGTGGATCGATATAACCGGGTGCGCGCATTTGTTCGGTAACGAAGAGGCGATGTTGGCCGATCTGATCGCCCGCCTCGAGCGGATTGGTTATAGCGCGCGCGCCGCGCTCGCTGATTCCGCCGGTGCCGCCTGGACCGTTGCCCGGTTTGCCTCGCCGAGCAAGCACGAGTCCTGGCATGTGATCGCCCCCGGCCAAACCCAAGCCACACTTGCCGGTTTTTCCATCGCTGGCCTACGTCTGCCGGCGGAAGCCGTGGCCACGCTCGAGCGGCTCGGCCTCAAGACGATCGGTGACCTTGAGGCGGCACCGCGGGCGACCTTGGCCGCACGTTTCGGCAAGGACCTGGTGGTTCGTCTCGACCAAGCGATGGGCCGTTGCCGCGAGCCGATTTCCCCGCGTCAACCGGCCGCTTCGATCCAGGCGCGCGCGGTTTTTGCCGAGCCCATCGGCCATCTTGACGATGTTGAGCGGGCGACGCGTCAATTGACCGAAAAGGCATGTATCGACCTAGGCCGCATCCAGCACGGGGCCCGCAAACTGGTGCTCGCTGTTTATCGCGTCGATGGAAAAATGGTCACCGTTGGGGTCGGCACCAGCCGCCCGGTCCGCGATCCCCAACACCTCATGCGATTATTCAACGAACATCTCGACAAGCTCGATCTTGGCTTCGGGGCCGATGTGATGGCGCTGTTCGTAACCGTGAGCGACCCGCTCGAGGCAGATCAGCTAACCCTCAAAAACCAGCGATCAAACGTCAGGTTTCATAAATCACCGCCCCCGCGAACCTTTCCGGAGCGCCCGCCCCCTTGGCAGCGGCAGGAGCGCACCGGCAAGAGCACCGCAATACGCGATTCAGTGCGCCGCGCTGCGCGTGCGGACCGGGGAGAATCTCCGTCGCTGCTAAGCGATGCCGATGTCGAGGCCGCGATCGGCCACCTCGCTGAACCCGCCGCGCCCCTTACTCCGGCGCCCAAGGTTACCGTCACGCCCACGGCCCCTATCCTTAGCGAAGCCGACGTCGAGGCGGCGATCGATCAGCTCACCGATCGACTGGGCAATCGCCTCGGGGCCGACAATGTCGTGCGTTTCGCGCCCCATGCCAGCTATTTGCCCGAACGCGCGGTCGTTGCCTTTTCTCCTATTGGTTCTTCACATGGCGCGCGGCCGGCTTCAGCCAAACCCGATCCCACGCTCGATATTGAGATCCCGTGGACGCGGGGCATGCCGCGGCCGCTGTCTTTGTTCCTGCGACCAGAGCCGATCGATGCGGTCGCGCCGGTCCCGGACGACCCGCCGGTGCTGTTCCGCTGGCGCAAGCAGTTGCACCGGGTGGCCTGGGCCGAGGGGCCGGAGCGGCTGGGTACCGAGTGGTGGCGCGAAGTTGGGTTGTCAGCCATGCCGGAGGCACTACGGACGCGCGATTATTTTCGCGTCGAGGATACATCCGGCCGGCGCTTCTGGCTCTACCGCAACGGTCTCTATCGCCAAAGCGCCGCTGCTCCCATTTTGGTGGTCAGCGACCGCGATGCCGAGCCTGAGAAGCCGCACAGCAATGAACGCAGGCACGTGACCGCGGCTCCCAAAACCGTGCCCCAGGCCGCTACTAAGTTCGAACCATCCAACCACTCTGCCGTTGCTGCGCGACCGGCCGCCGCCGAGATCGTCGTCGACAGCGCGCCGACCTGGTTCGTGCATGGGCTGTTTGCGTAAACCGAAGCCTCCATGTCTGACAGCAGCTACGCCGAACTCCAGGTCACCAGCAATTTCGATTTCCTGCGGGGCGCATCGCATCCCGAGGAACTCGCGGTTCAGGCGGCGTCGCTCGGCCTTTCCGCGATCGCCATTACCGACCGCAACACCCTGGCAGGCGTGGTGCGCGCCCACCTCATTGCCAAAGAAATAGGGATTAAGCCGGTCATCGGGGCCCGCCTCGATCTCGAAGACGGCTTGTCGACGTTGTGTTTTCCCATCGATCGCACCGCCTATGGACGCCTCGCCAGTTTGTTGACCATCGGCAAGCGTCGCGCGCCGAAAGGCGAATGCGAGTTGTATCGTCACGAAGTCTTCGAACATGGCACCGACATGATCTTTGTCGCCGTGCCGCCGGCGCTGGTTGACGAGGAGCCGGCCTTCGCCGATGAGCTTCTCGAGTGGGCCGAGGAATTTCCCGGCAACCTCTATCTCGCGGTCCAACATCTCTATCACGGCGACGATGTCGCGCGGCTGGCGCGTCTCGCCGCGATTGCCGAGCGCGCCAAAGCGCACCTAGTTGCCACCAACGATGTGCACTATCACATCCCCGAGCGGCGTCCTTTGCAGGATGTGGTGACCTGTATTCGCGAGCACTGCTCGATCGATGATGCCGGGTTTCATTTGTTTGCCAGTGCCGAGCGTTTTCTCAAACCCCCGGCCGAGATGGCGCGGCTATTTGTCGATTATCCCGACGCCATTGCCCGCACCACCGAGATCGCCGGGCGCTGCCAATTCAGTCTCGACGAACTGCGCTACGAATATCCCAACGAGACCGCCGACCAAGGCCGTACGCCGCAGCAACAGCTTGAGTATCTCACCCAGCAGGGTGCCGATAAACGCTACCCGCTCGGCATTCCCGACAAGATCAAAGCCTCGCTCGAGCATGAGCTCACGCTGATCGGCCAGCTCAACTACGCGCCCTATTTCCTCACGGTCGAAGACACCGTCCGCTTCGCTCGTAATCAGGGCATCCTGTGTCAGGGGCGCGGCTCGGCGGCCAATTCATCGGTCTGTTATTGCCTCGGTATCACCTCGGTCGATCCCAACCGAATCGACCTGCTGTTCGAGCGCTTCGTCAGTGCCGAGCGCAAGGAACCACCTGATATCGACGTCGACTTCGAGCACGAACGGCGTGAGGAGGTAATCCAGCACATCTACGAAAAATACGGCCGTTCACGCGCCGGTCTGACCGCCACCGTCATTACCTATCGTTGGCGCAGCGCGATTCGTGAGGTTACCAAATCGCTCGGCCTGTCCGAGGATATAGGCGGCGCGTTGGCGGGCTACGTCTGGGGCGCGTCGACCCAGGGTGTCGACCTCAGCCAGGTTCGTGAACTCGGCCTTGACCCCAAGGATTATCGGCTCTGGCTGGCGCTTCGGTTGGCCAAGGAGCTGGTCGGATTTCCGCGCCACCTGTCGCAGCACCCAGGCGGCTTCGTGATGACCAAAGGGCCTTTGTGCGAAATGGTGCCGATCGCCAACGGTGCGATGGAAGACCGCACGATGATCGAATGGGATAAGGACGACATCGATGCGCTTGGCATTCTCAAGGTCGATGTGCTCGGCCTCGGCATGCTTACCTGCATCCGCAAGGGCTTCGATCTGATAGCGGCCTATCACGGCCGCCAGCTAACCCTGGCCAACGTGCCGCACGAGGATCCCGAAGTCTACGACATGCTGTGTCGGGCCGATTCGGTGGGCGTGTTCCAGGTCGAAAGCCGGGCCCAGATGACCATGTTGCCGCGTCTTAAACCGCGCAAGTTCTACGACCTCGTCATTGAGGTCGCAATCGTCCGTCCCGGCCCGATTCAAGGCGACATGGTGCATCCCTATCTGCGGCGCCGCAACGGCGAGGAGAGCATCGACTATCCCTCCGAAGAATTGCGCCATGTATTGGAGAAAACCTACGGCGTTCCGCTGTTCCAAGAACAAGCGATGCAGATCGCGATCGTCGGGGCCGGATTTCCGCCGGCCGAAGCCGATCAGCTGCGCCGGGCAATGGCGACCTTCCGGCGCATGGGCACGATCGGCAGTTTTCGCGAAAAGTTTCTCGACGGCATGGTCGGCAAGGGCTATGAGCTGGACTATGCCGAGCGCTGTTTCAAGCAGATCGAGGGTTTCGGCGATTACGGCTTTCCCGAATCCCACGCCGCCAGCTTCGCCCTTCTGGTTTACGTCTCAGCCTGGCTCAAATGCCACTATCCCGCGGTCTTCGCCTGCGCGCTCCTGAACAGCCAGCCGATGGGGTTTTATGCCCCGGCTCAGATCGTCCGCGACGCGCGCGATCACGGGGTCACGGTGCTGCCGGTCGACGTCAACCACAGCAACTTCGATTGCACGCTGGAGCAGAGTCCGCAAGCGGATGCCGGCGGCGGCAAGCCGGAGCTGGGTGCGCAGCGAGCGTCGGCCAATGGCTGGCGTCACCCTGACGATAAGCAGATGGCGCTACGTCTTGGCCTGCGCGAGATCAAGGGGTTCGCGGAGGGCTATGCCGAAGCACTAACGAGCGCGCGCACCACGCTAGGTGGTTTCGACGATGTCTATTCGATTTGGCTCGAAAGCGGTCTGGATCCCGCCGCGCTCGAACGCCTTGCCAATGCCGATGCCTACACCT
>CAUZWH010000162.1:0-6793 GCA_963583675.1 Alphaproteobacteria bacterium | reverse complement strand
CCTGTGGACGACAGCACGCTGTCAGTGAACTCAGGCAATTATCTCGATCGCCATTTACGCCAAGTGATCGACTGGATCGAGGCGCGCTCCCCCGTCCAGTTAATCGCAATTGGTATCGGCCACGATGTCACTCGCTACTATCGTCGCGCCGTCACGATCGTTGATGCCGAACAACTTGCCGGTGCCATGGTCGATCAATTGGCATCGCTGTTCGAGGAGGGTGACCTGCCCCCGGCACGGCGCGGAACGCGAAGCGCAGCTTAAGGATAGCGCCGGGCGCCCGCGTTCGCGCCAGTTTCGCCAGGTCGTCGGCCACAGATAGTCAGGCACCGTCAACGACTGGTGTGGCAATGGTCTTGGCGATCATATGCTGATCAAAATCGATCTATGACGACTGCGTAGATCCGTTTTCATTTAGTTGGCGGCCGCCGCGGCGAGGCGGCGGGCAAAAGCTTCGGTCTCTTCGTCGGCCGGAAAGAAACTCTCGATCCGGAATTCCTGGAGCGTAACGTCCTGGGCAGTTCCGATCGTGGCAATCGTCGAGAACCAGGATGAGCGCTGACCGTCCTTCTCGAAAGTTACGGTCAGGACCGGTGCATCAGCCTGGGGATGAATCGGATTGCGCCAGTCGCTGGGTACCCCTTCATAGGCACAGAGTGCATCGACCACCGCGAAGGCATCCTGATCATGCGGTGACATCAGGGCTTCTCGATAAGCGCGATGCAAGGCCACCCTGGCAACGCTCTCCCGGTCGACGATGTAGGGCCGCAACAAATTCAGGTCGAACATCATGTGCAACACGTTTGGCGGGGTATTTGTTAGCGGCCGATCCGGCCCACAGAGAAACCCGATCAGATGCATCCCCGCCTGGTTTGATAACAGCATGTCCCAGTTGGCGTTAACAACCAACGCCGGAAATGGCTCCTGTTACGCCAGCATGAAATCCAGCGCCCGCCGCACCGGGGCCAACGCCGCGTCGTCAAGCGCCGTTCGCGGTACATCGGCGCGTACCCCGCGCCGCTGAGCAGCGAATTTCGTTCCCTCAAGGGCACTTCGAGAGCCTCCGCCAGTTTAAGGACCATGTCGCGGCTGGGTTGCGCGCGCCCAGTCTCCAGGAAGATACGTGGCGCGAAGAAGACTCCGCAGCGAGCGCCCGATCGAGTTGGCTTAACCGTCGATATGCCCGCCACTCTTTAAGGAGGGGGCCGAATGCTGGCGTATGAATTTGAGCGTCACTCATGTCGGTGTTCCTCGACAAACTTAGCGAGACCGCGTCGCAAGCGACATTACCTCTGAGGTAATTGCAGCGCCTGCATTGAATCCCTAATTCTAAGGCTTCACGTTGGAGGCTTACATGACAACATCCGAAGCTCTACCCTCCCCCGCCACCCCTTCCCTCTGACACGCCGCGCTGATGGGAACGCTGCTTTCTCGGCCATGTCCGGTATCGTGCTCGCGGCAATGCCGGCAAAGATGTCGGCATTGATCAGCGTCAATGCGCCCTTCATCTTTGCGCTGCTGGGCGTTGGTTTGGTTCTGTATGCCGTGGCTCTATTTCTTGCCGCTAGGCAACGCCCGATCAACACCTACGTCGCGTGGACCGCTATTTTCATGGACGATGGATGGGTCATCGGCAGCGTTGCGTTGCTGGTGTTTGCACCGACCCTGTTCTCGCCATCGGGCACATGGTTGGTAGCGATCATCGCTGCGATCGTTGCGGGATTTGCCGTCGCTCAATTTCTCGGCTTACGCCGCGGCACGTGACGCCCTCGAACGCGCCCCCGCTTGGTCCTATCAAAAGCAATCTGGTGCCGGAAATCGCCGGCGCCAGACGCGATTCCCAACCGCCCTCCTAAGCGATGCCAAAATCTAGCTGGCGAGCGCCGATCTAAACATTGTTCTTGAGAAACGTCAGCGTACGCTTCCAGGCAAGATCGGCATCAGGCTTGTCGTAGCGGCCGGTGGTAGGATTGGCGAACCCATGATCGGCTTCGTACCAGTGGAATTCGATCCGCTTGCCCGCGGCCTTCATCTCTTTGGCGAACCCCTCGACCATCGGCTTGTCGATAAAACCATCGCGGGTGGCGAAGTGGCCCTGAACCGGACCTTTCAGAGCGCCCAGTTGCGCCGCCTTTTTGGCGACATTGCCGTAGTAGATCACGGTCGCATCTACTGGTACGGCCAACGACGCATTGAGCGACCAGCCCCCGCCGAAGCACCAGCCGATGGTTGCCACCTTGCCGTTCCCACGTTCATGGCGCCTTAGCCACGCGACCCAGGACGCGAGCGCGTCGGTAGCTTCCGCCGGTTTGACCTGCCGCATATACCGTTGCGCCTCGCTCGGGTCGCCAGACGATTTGCAGTTGTAGAGGTCGATTGCGAGCGTCACGTAACCTTGCTTGGCGAATTCGGCAGCGATGGCTTTGATCTGATTGTTTAAGCCCCACCATTCGTGGACCAGAACGATCGTGGGTGCTTTAGCCCTGCTCGGCAGCGCCAGCGACGCGGTCACGGAACGCCCGCCCTTTGTTGTCAGCGATACCTGCTGCAAGTCCGATGCTGCGGCGTTCGCAAGCATCGGATCGGCAAGGATCGTTGCCAGCGATATCCCGCCGGCACCTTTGAGAACGGTCCGTCGTGCGTACATGATAGTTTCCTTCCTCATATTGCGACGTTTGTTAAGAGACGTTTCATAAATGAAGCTTCATAAGCCAAATATGTTTTAACTATGCACCGATCAGTTGGTGATCAACACACACGAGCACGTAAAATTTTACCACCCATGATCCGGCTCCTTGCGTGTTTCGCGCTTGCGACAACGCTCATTGTCGCGCCTCTTCACAATCCGATCAGCGGCCAGACAGCGCGCGCAGATTCCATCGAAGTAAACGTAAGGGCAGTCCACCTTAATCCCGACAAACCGTCGATCGGCCGAACCGGGCAGCTGCGTTTCCGTGGCGGATTGCGCCTGTCGTCGCGCGATCGGCGGTTTGGCGGCTTATCGGGCATCACGTTTATTGGACCTGACCAACTCCTTGCGGTTTCCGACCGCGGCTGGTGGATTTCTTTCCGCATCGTTGAGGAAAAAGGCCGACTTGTTGGTATTAGCGACGCAACCCTCGATCCCTTGCGAGATGTTCGCGGCAATCAGCTCAGGTCGGACCGCGATGCGGAAGCACTCGAGATCGCGGACGACGGCGCCCTCGTGGTCGCTTTCGAACGGCGCCATCGGCTCTGGCGCTACCCGCCACCGCCCGCGCATATCACTGCACCAGCGTCGGAACTACGCGGATTGGCCGAATGGTCGGCGCTCCCTTCAAACGGGGGCTTCGAGGCCATAGCGATACTCGCAGGTGGTCGCCGCCTGTTGGTTTCCGAACAGGGGCGCGAGGGTGAAACCGATCTCGTCGCTTGGTTGTTCGACTATGGCCAGTACCGACGGCTTACCTATGCAACAATCGGCCAGTTTGTGCCCACCGATCTCGCCCGCTTGGCGAGCGGTAATCTTATCGCTCTCGAGCGGCGTTTCACGGCGGTTGGTGGCTTCGCAAGCCGGCTGCAGATCATCGACCAACGGTTGATCCGCCCCGGTGCTCGCGTGGTTGGTCGCGAGATCGCACGTTTTGAGCGCCCACTGCTGATCGAAAACTTCGAGGGTATTGCTGTTCGCAACCAACCCGACGGAGCGGCGGATATTTTTGTGGTTTCAGATGACAACTACAACCCATTGCAACGCACGCTGCTCCTATCGTTCAGACTGGAGGCGGCTGACTCCGCCGATAGATCCAATGTTACTCCGCCAGAAAACTCAGCCGCGCGCCCGGTACGGTGAGACCTCGATCTCCGGTATCCAGACGCCATCGGGCGCCGGCCCCGTTTGATAAAAAACGTCAATCGGAATACCACCGCGCGGATACCAGTACCCGCCCAACCGCAGCCGTTTTGGGCCGAGTTCGGCGATCAATCGCTTGGCAATCCCGACGCTGCAGGCCTCGTGAAACTCACCCTGGTTGCGAAACGATCCCAAGAAGAGCTTGAGGGATTTGCTCTCGAGGATGAATTTGCCGGGTACATAATCGATAACCAGATGAGCGAAATCTGGCTGACCCGTTATCGGGCATAGCGACGTGAATTCAGGACAGGTAAAGCGCACGACATAGTCGGCATCGTCATGCGGGTTCGCGATCTTTTCGGGAATCGCTTCGTCGGGTGACGCTGGCTGCGCCGTCGGTCTGCCGAGTTGAGATAATTCTGAATTGGCTATTTGGAGTCCCCACTGTCTTTCGTCGCTGATACCGGTCGATCCAAGAATTGTTATGCGCTCGCATTCGTGCGCGCGACCGACTATTTTCGCCGCGCCCTACGGACTTTGGACCATGGAAAACGCTCAGCCAACCACCAGCGCGCAGGCGCCCATTTCGTATCGCTTCATAGTCGTCGTGGCGATCTTCGTCACCTGCCTGATTACGTCGAACATCATTGCGACCAAGATCATCGCCGTTTCCGGTCTGTTGTTGACCGCCGCGATCGTGATCTTCCCGGTCAGCTACATCATTGGCGATGTCCTTACCGAGGTCTATGGCTATGCCAGAGCCCGCCAGGTGATCTGGCTCGGATTTCTCGGGAACTTCATCGCCGTCGTCGCGATCTGGCTCGGGGGCCTGCTGCCCGCTGCAGCGTTCTGGGAGCACCAAGCCGCCTACGATGCGATCCTAGGCGCGGCGCCGCGTATCCTTGTGGCCTCCTTCCTGGCCTACCTAGTTGGAGAATTCGCCAATTCTTATGTACTCGCGAAGATGAAAATTGCGTCCGCGGGTCGTCGCCTTTGGGCACGTACCATCGGCTCAACACTGGTCGGGCAAGGTTTGGATTCCGTTATATTTGTCGTCGTCGCGTTTGCCGGTATCCTCCCCGTCAAAGCGCTGGCGATCGCCATCGTAACGCAGTGGCTCGTTAAATCGGCTTACGAGGCGTTGGCAACGCCAATCACCTACGTCGTCGTCGGCTATCTAAAGCGAAAAGACGGGGTTGATGCCTTTGACACCGATACGCGGTTTAACCCGCTGACGGTTTCGGGTGAGTAGGCAGGATCGTTGGGCGGGCAATCGAGCTCCGACCGATTTAGGCGCTTACCTATTACTCGTCGAGGGCTTTCTTGATGCCCTTCTTGATCCGCCGCGCTTTAATCGACAACGCTTCGTCTCGGGATTTCATGAGGAAGGTGTCAAGCCCGCCATTATGCTCGACCGAGCGAATCGCATGCACCGACACTGAGAGCCGAAAGCCACGTTTGAGCGAATCGGAGAGCAGGGTGACGGTCTGAATATTTGGCAAGAACCGCCGGCGTGAGCGGTTTTTGGCGTGGCTGACATTGTTCCCGGTCAGCACACCCTTGCCCGTAAGCTCGCAACGCCGTGCCATGGATGCATCCTTCGTCTACGACGTGAAATCGGCCGTGACTATTACGTGACGCGGGCCAGAGCGTCAACCCTACCCGCTAGCGATTGCGGAACGCTTCGATCAGCTGGGTGGCTGCCTGCGATGGAACTAGCCGGTTAGCAGCGACCTGTTCTTCCAACTTTGCCGCGAGTTCGTTTGTCGCCGGGTCGTTGCGAAGCTGTTCCAAAATCCCCTCATTAACATGGCGCCAGAGCCAATCCTTAGCCTGCCGCTGTCGACGATCGGCGATTTCACCGTTTTCGCCGAGCGCGCTTTGATGCCGCTGGATTATTTGCCAGATTTCATCTATCCCGATTCGCTCCAAGGCCGAGCACATAGCGATTTCGGCCGACCATGATGTCGTCAGTGGGCGCAGTAGAGACAGCGCGTTTTGATACTCGGCGGCGAGTCGTTTTGCCGGTCCAGCGAGATCCCCGTCAGCCTTATTGACGATAACAAGTTCTGCCAATTCGACGATGCCGCGTTTGAGGCCTTGTAGTTCGTCGCCCCCGCCTGGTGAGAGGATAAGCATGAACAGATCGACCATATCCGCGACCGCGGTCTCGGATTGGCCGACCCCAACCGTCTCAATAATGACAACGTCGTAGCCGGCGGCTTCACATAGCAGCATCGCTTCGCGGGTCCGGCGTGCGATACCGCCCAACGTCCCGCGCGATGGTGAGGGTCGAATATAGGCCTGAGGGTGGCGCGCGAGATCTGCCATGCGGGTTTTATCGCCCAGAATCGAACCACCCGATCGGCTCGAGGAAGGATCGACGGCCAACACCGCAACCCGCTTGCCCTGTCCTACGAGGTGTAACCCAAACGCCTCGATAAAGGTGGACTTGCCGGCACCGGGCGGGCCGGTGATACCGATCCGAACCGCAGCGCCGGTTTTTGGCAATAGTGCCGAAATCAGTTGGCCCGCTTGGTGGATGTCGTCGGGGGTGGCTGATTCGACGAGCGTAATCGCCCGGGCCAACGCCCGGCGGTCGCCTGCGACCACCGCGGTTGCGAGTTCTTGTTCCACAAGCGGTGCTTGGCTCACAGGCACCGCCATCCGGTCGCGCTGAGCACACCGACGCCGGGGTTACTTCTTGCCTTGGGCCAGATGTTTTGCAAGGGCATCGATCAATCGTTTTCGCGAACTCTCTGAAATCCGGTCTAGAACTTTGGCTCGGCACGCCATCGCCTTATTGATCAGCGACAGGCGCTCCGCCGTCAACGGAATGTCGGGACGATCAAGCGCGGACCGTATTCCCTCCTCAATTTTCAGCGTCTCAACGGACTCGTCCATACGCTCGGTGGCACCAACCTTACGTTTGAGCTCCTCGATCGGATTCGATGGCCGTTT
>CAUZWH010000161.1:0-6801 GCA_963583675.1 Alphaproteobacteria bacterium | reverse complement strand
CCATTGCCAGATCCCTCTACGAAAGCGGCACGCATTGTCGCCGCAGTTGCATCGCGAATTTTTTGCCAATTGTTTGCCTTAGCATGACCCGAGCAAGCATAGTCGAGCCGCCATTCATGAGATGGGGTTGCATCCCGATGATATCGTTGCTGCGCCGGTCCGGCGATGGCAAAAAACCACATTCAAGAAAATGACCCTATGACGCGAGCAACCGAAAACGATCTGTTCCAGCGTTTCGATGAACTCGGCATCGAAACCCAAACGCACCGGCACCAACCGGTCTACACGGTCGAGGAGAGTAAAGCCCTGCGCGGTGATGTCCCTGGCGGCCATTGCAAGAACCTGTTTTTGCGCGACAAGAAACGCAACATGTGGCTGGTCGTCGCCCAAGAGGACCGTCCCATCGATCTGAAAGAACTCCGCGCTCGGCTGGCCAGCAACGGTAATCTAAGCTTCGGCAACGCCACACTGCTGGAGGATGTTCTGGGCGTAAATTCCGGCGCAGTGACGCCGTTTGCTCTAATCAACGATATCGACGGGCGCGTACAGGTCGTTCTAGATAAGAAAATGCTTGGCCACGACATGCTGAACTATCATCCGCTCGATAACGCGGCGACGACGGCGATCGCTCCGGCCGATCTCGTCCGTTTCATCGAAGCATCTGGCCACAAGGCCGAAATCATTGATTTCGATGAGTAAGTTAAGTCCAAACCCGGTAGGTCGCTTCCCCCTCCTCCCGCTCACGGTTCTTCGATATGACCAACACCGACACTGCAACACGCGCCAATACCCTCACAGCAACCGACTACGCACTTTTTCGCGAAACCGCGCGACGGTTCGCCGAGCAAGAGATCAAACCGCACATCGAGAAATGGGAGAAAGCTGGTATTGTGCCGCTTGAGTGGTGGCGACGGGCCGGCGAAGCCGGCCTGCTGTGCGTGGAAATCGCGGACACCTATGGCGGCGCCGGTGGCGATTTCCGCAGTGCGTCGCTTGTCATAGAGGAGATTATGCGCGCGGGGGCTGGCGGGCTCGGAAGCTCCATCAGCGTCCATTCGGACATCGTCGGAATGTACGTCAACAATCAAGGTACGGAGTCTCAAAAGCAAACGTGGCTTCCAAAAATGGTGCGTGGCGAAGTGGTTGGCGCGATCGCGATGTCTGAGCCAGATGCCGGCAGTGATCTACAAAGCATGCGGACCACGGCGCGGCGCGATGGCGACGCCTACGTCCTCAACGGGCAGAAGACCTTTATTACCAACGGGAAAAATGCCAGACTCTGCATCGTCTGCGCCAAGACCGACGCCAGCGCGGGCGCTCGTGGCATTAGCCTATTTCTGGTCGATACGACTTTGCCCGGCTATCAAACGGGTCGTAATCTCGAGAAAGTGGGACAGCATATGTCCGACACCTCTGAGATTTTCCTCGACGACGTACGTGTGCCAGCGGATTCGCTTCTCGGTGCCGAAAACCAAGGCTTTAGCATCCTGATGTCGGAACTGCCGCGCGAGCGCCTCCTGCTGGCGATCGGCGGCATTGCGGCGGCCGAGGCGGCGATCGAATGGACCGTGGACTACACCTCGCAGCGCAAGGTGTTTGGCAAACCGATCTCCGAGTTTCAAAACACGCGCTTTACACTTGCCCAGCTCAAGGCGGAGGTCACAATTGGCCGCACGTTCGTCGAAAACTGCACCGATTCATTGATGCGTGGCGAATTGGATGCAACCACGGCAGCGATGGCTAAGTTGTGGCTGTCACAACTACAATCGCGTGTTGCCGACGCCTGCCTGCAATTGCACGGTGGCTATGGCTATATGACGGAGTTTCCGATTTCGCGCGCATGGACAGATGCGCGTGTGCAGCAGATCTATGGCGGATCGAACGAAGTCATGAAGGAAATCATCGCCCGCGGAATGTTCGGTAAATTGCCGTCCTAGTGATTGTTCAACCAAACAACTGAGTCACCCCAATGGCAAACTCTATTCTGATTCGAGGCGGACGCGTTTACGACCATGATGGCGACCCGCATCAACCCGCCATCGCCGACATATTTATCGAGGATTCGCGGATTGCTCGAATTGGACCGAATCTTGGCGACAGCCTCGGCAACCTAACCGTGGATCGCACGATCGATGCTCGCAACAAGATGGTCGTGCCGGGCTTCGTCAACGCGCACTACCATTCCCATGACACTCTTCTAAAAGGGTGTTTTGAAACAATTCCCTTGGAGATGTGGCTGCTGAATGCACTACCTCCGTCGTGGCCGAAACGGTCAACCGAAGAGGTGCGCGCGCGAACGCTGATTGGCGCTGTTGAATGTATCCATAGCGGCATCACCACGATCCAAGACATGTTGACGATATTTCCGTTTGATCCCGAGCACGTCGACACCGCGCTCGATGCCTATGACGAGGTCGGCTTGCGAACGGTCTTTGCGCTGCAAATCGGTAATCAGCGAGGGCTGGACCGGGTTCCATTTTGGAAAGAGGTGGTCCCGGAAGATAAACACCACTATCTCTCGGCGTCCGTCGAACCCTTCGCGGGCGTAGATCCGCTAGATGCGGTCGAATCCGAATTCTTACGCGCGCACGATTCACGCCACCTAGTGACTTGGGGTTTTGCGCCGACTAGCCCGGAATATTGCACGCCGGACCTACTTGAACGCTTGGCCGATATGTCAGCTCGACACGGATTGCCCATCTACACGCACATATATGAATCGAAATCGATGGCCCTCGCCGGCCGTATGTTCATGCCCGAGCACGATGGGTCGCAAGTCAAGTATCTGAGGTCAACCGGTATGCTCGGACCACGTCTGTCGCTCGCGCACAGCGTGTGGATGCTGCCAGAGGAGATCGAAATCATCGCCGAAACCGGCACCAATGTCGTCTGCAACCCGGTCGGAAACCTGAAAACGAAATCCGGTGTGCCGCCAATCCGAGAGTACCTCGATGCCGGGGTCAACGTTGGCATCGGCTGCGACAATTCGAGCTGCAGTGATGCCCAGAACATGTTTCAGGCCATGAAGATGTTCGCCAGCCTCACCGCGGTAAGCGATCCTGAACCGGGCGCGCCGTTGGCCACCGATGTAATGCGATGTGCGACGATCAACGGCGCGAAGACAGCGGGTCTCGATGGCGAAGTCGGTGAGATCAAAGTGGGTTACAAAGCGGACTTGTCGATCGTTGACCTCAATAGTCCTTGTTTCGTGCCGTTCAACAGTGCGGCGCGGCAATTGGTTTTTACCGAGAGCGGTCAAGACGTTGAAACGGTGATTATCGATGGGCGCGTCGTGATGGAAGACCGTCGCGTTACGACGATCAACGAGCTTGAGCTAAAAGACGCCATTGAGGTCGTTATGGAGGTCGTACGGACCGATCTTGCCGCGGTAATGGCGCGCTCCGACGAGCTCGAGCCCTATCTTCGAGAGGCCTGGCGGCGATCAATGGCTGCAGATATCGGGCTCAACCGGTTCATCGGTAATCATTAACGAAGATTTGAGCGCAAAAGAGGCCGTTTTGAGTGATCGCCATCACTTTAAATCCGTGGTGCATAGGGTATTTTCATTTTGAAGTAGGGAATTTCCCGTACACCCTGTGATGCATACCATCGCACGCCTCTGAGAACGAGCTTTCCAGTTTAAGGCCATCGCCTGCCTCTCCTATCATTCTAATCGTTGAGGATGACGAGGACTTCCGCGACACGATAGTCGCGCTCATCGTGCAACACGGTTACGGCACCGTGACGGCCGCTGATTCGGTTTCGGCGCTCAAACTTATCGCCAGCGATCAACCGATCGACATTTTGTTCACCGATGTTGTTTTGTCGGGAGAGCATAACGGCGTCGAGCTCGCGCGGCGCGCCGTTGATCAACGGTCTGACCTACGCGTACTTTTGACTACCGGCGATGACGACGATCCAGACAGAATAAACGATCATTTCTCGCCCTGGCCGGTCTTGGATAAGCCGTATTAGCGGGCGGAACTTACGGCGGCGCTCAGCGAGCTACTGGGCGAAACGGCCGTCGCGGGTTAGGTTGCCAACTGCGCAACAAAGCGGCCCCGAAAGAGTCGGGAACGAGAAATAGCCTCGGTTGAACGAATGCTCAGGTCGATAAATCGAAAACTTGAGCGCTATCCCGTTGCCCTTCTCGCGCTGTTGATGTTGCTGTTAGGTCTGCTGGCGACGGAAAGTTCGGTTTATCTCCTCGCCAAATTTGTCCTTACGGACGTCCCAGTTGCCAGAGCGCCTGGTATTACTTTCGTGGTTACGTTGGTTGTAGCTATTCCCCAACTTCTACTGGCGGGAAGCGCGGTTACAAGTATCCGAAGATCACGCAATGAGCTACGCCGGGCGAAAGAGGAACTCGACCAGCGCGTCGTGCAGCGGATTCGGGAGCTCAGCGATGAAATTGAGAGAAAATCTAACGTCGAGGTGGCACTGCGCGACAGTGAGACCTTACTTCGCCTGATAACCGATGAGCTGCCCGTTTACATCGCCTATATAGACGCGAATCAGTGCTATCGCTTCGTTAATAAAAGCTACGAAACCGTTTTCGAAAAATCGCGTGAGGCAATGATCGGATTGAGCGTCGCTGACCTCCATGGCCAAGAAGATTACGCAATCGTCAAAGAGCACCTCACGGCGGCGTTACGCGGTGAACACCGAGAGTTCGAAGAAAAACTCAGGGGCAATTTGGCACCTGGCCGCGAGCGCACCGTTAGCATGCGCTTGGTACCCCACTTTGGGCGCGATGGTAGCGTCGTGGGGTGCTTCACCCTCGCTGATGACATTACCGAACGATCCAGGGTTGAAGAGCATTTGCGGCATTCGATGAAAATGGACGCCGTCGAAAAATTGACTGGCGGCGTCGCCCACGAATTCAACAATCTTCTAATGACGATCTCCGGCAACCTTGGCATGGCGGCGGATCTCGCAAACGATCAGCAACGTCCGTTTGTTGAGCGTGCCCAACGCGCGGTCGATCGCGGCGCTTCTCACACGCAACGTCTGTTGGCTTATTCTCGTAAGCAGCCGCTACTCCCATCCGAGACCGATCTCGATCACCTGATTGTCCAAACGTGCGACATGCTTCGGCAAACTCTCGGCGAGAAGTTTGAACTGGACTACTCGTCGGCCGTGGACGGCACACTTTGGCGAGTTAATATTGATCCGAGTCAGATGGAGAACGCGCTGCTCAATCTCGTCATCAACGCGCGCGACGCGATGCCCGTTGGCGGAAAAGTCGCCGTAGAAGCAAGCAATATTTGCTTCGAACAGGACCACAAGGAACCAAACTTTACTATTCCAGCCGGAGACTACTTTTCGGTCACGGTTAATGATGCGGGATTGGGGATGCGGCCGGAGGTGCTTACACGCATTTTCGAGCCGTTCTATACGACAAAAGATGTCGGCAGCGGGACTGGTCTGGGCTTGAGCATGGTGTAGGGGTTCACAAATAGTCAGGCGGATACATTGATGTCGTGAGCGAGAGCAATGCCGGGACGGCGGTCACCATTTACCTACCTGTCCAACGAATGCCGGCCGCCAGTGCAGATTATCTTTAAGTGGCGGTCTAACCGAACAAACGCTTTTGGCCGACCCACGCACCGGCGGTCGACTTTTCTACTTGATGAACAATCTTCGTTCGACGTTGGTAAGAACCTCGTGCCCGTTTTCCGTAATCAGCACGGTTTCACTGACACCCACGCCATATTCTTTGTATTCGAACACCGCTGGAAGCAGGTGGAAGATCATGCCCGGTTGCAGGGCGCGTTTCTCGCCGCCGCGCAGCATCATCGTGCGCGCCTCAGACCAATCCGGTGGTAACGCGACACCGATCGAATAGCCCGCTTTGTGGCGGAACTGGTCGCCATAACCGGCGTCATCGATCACCGTCCGTGCGGCTTCATCGACGTCTTGGGCCGGGATGCCGGGTTGCATTTTCTCCAGCGCCGCATCGAGCGAGCGGCGGCATACGTCGAACAATTTATGGTAGAGCTTGGGCGGATTGCCTAGACAACCGATCCGTAGAGTGGCCGCGTGGTATCGTTTGATGCTGGCACCGACCTCGAAATAGACCTGATCGCCCTGCTTGATGCGATTCCCTTCGGCCATCGCGTGCGCCATTGTGTGGCGAACCCCGCCATTAATCAGCGGCGGCAGGCCGGGGTATTCGCTGCCCATCTTGAACAATCCGTTATACGCGGCGGCCATCAAATCGTCTTCGGTGATCCCAGCTTCCATACGATCCAACGCCGACCGCATCCCTTCCGACGCCGCCTTCCCCGCCTTGCGGCTATAATTTTGTTCGGCCGGTGATTTGATCAGTTTCATGTCCTCGATCATGAGGGACGTATCGTGCCAATCCACTTTCGGTAACCGCTCGCGGAGCGAATCAAAATCGGCGATCGTTAGGTACCAGGATCTCTTGTCGACGCCAATTTTACCCGTCTCCCACCCGCGATCCCGCATCACTCGAATCGTCGCGTCGAGATAGTCTTCGGTGTCCGGATAAGTCTCAATATTAGGCACCCAAGTGGTGCCCTGCAGAACGCTTTTCTCGATAGACCGAGAGAGATGGACAGGATCTCCCTCGGCTGGAATAAACAGCACCATATAAGAATAGAAGCCGATGGTGCGATAGCCGGTCAGCCAGTAGGTGTTTTCAAGCTGGTGGACCATCATCAGATCGAGACCACGTTCGGCCATCTGTTCCTGCACGCGACCTAGCCGTTCACGATATTCACGAATACTGAACGGTATATCGAGTGGGTCAGCACCGGCCGGCGCAGCCGAGGC
>CAUZWH010000160.1:0-6901 GCA_963583675.1 Alphaproteobacteria bacterium | reverse complement strand
GCGGATTATGATAGGGGCACAGGAACAATTCTTGTTGAATTCTGATAGGGTTACGGCTCAATTTTGAGACAACGGGTGGTGGAATCTGGCCGGCTTGGCTATATATGCCGCTCTGACGTCGTATCATTTTTTCTTAATCGATCATTTTGGACGCAAGGTGGGGGCATGACACCTAAACCAACCAAACCTTCGGCGCGCTCCGGTATGCGAACTTTGGTCAACCTAGTGGCCCCGCTCATGGTCGTCACGTTGAGCTTGGCGGGCTGTTCATGGGTGCCCGATTGGGCTAATCCGATAACAGCGTATGACGCGGTATTCAGCGATGATCCGCCACCGCCGACGCCGGCGAGTGCAGAGGAAAAGCAAGTCGCGACGCAGCGAAAAAGCAGCACCTTTCCAAATGTTGGGTCGGTTCCCGATACGCCACCACAAACTTCGAGCATTGCAGAACGCAAGCAGGTGGTTGAAGGGCTTGTCGCAGATAGACAAAACGCGAAATACACCGATTCAACGGCCTCTACGGCCGGTCAGCAATTGGCATCGGCTCCGCCGCCACCGGTAATAGCGCCGCGAACGACCACGAACGCCCCCGTAACGCTGCCGCCTCCGGCGGTTGCTGCGGCGACCACCACGCAGCCGATACCAACCCTTCCGAGGTCGCTTTCGGTTCCCTCCATTGTGCAAGGCGGCCCACAGCCTATTGCCCCCCCACAGGCAGGGGCGCCTTACCCGCAGATCTTATTGCCCGCGACCGCGGCGCGCCCGCGTTCGGTGGTTTCGGTTCCGCCAACACCACAGCCGGCGGTTCCAACGACAATTCCTCAAATCGCGCCGCCGACGCCGCCGATCAACGTGCCGCCGATCCAATCGGTCTTGCAACAAGTTGCGGTGGCCCAGCCAATGCCGGCACCGGCACCTGTCTCGCCGGCTCAGTACACAACGGTGGCTCAGGTGTTTGCCGCCCGGCTCGCTCAATCGGGCGCAACCGTTACAAATGCACCGGCGCATTTGGGATTCCAGTTGGCGGCCCAACGGGATAACTCACGCCCGCTACTCGCCCAATCCGGCGCGAGCCGGGCAAGTTTGGTTCGTCCGGCAGTCATGAGCACCACGACCCTGCCGGTCACACGGCCGGTTGGATTCACCGGTGATTCTCAGCCGATTACCGTCAGGTTTCGCCACGGATCTGCTCAAATAGCTGCCACTGAACGCGCCAAGGTGAGCGATATCGCCAAACGCTTTCGGGCGAGCGGCGGCGGGTTAATTCGCATCGTCGGGCACGCATCGAGTCGGACCAAGAACTTACCCGTGGATAAACACAAGCTCGTCAATTTCTGGATCTCAATGGATCGCGCCCAGGCCGTTGCCCATGCTTTGATGCGCGCGGGTGTCGCGCCGAGCGCTATCGTGGTCGAGGCACGTAGTGATGGCGAGCCGGTATTTTTCGAGTCAATGCCGGCCGGCGAAGCTCGAAATCGTCGCGCTGAGGTGTATCTGGAGTTCTGATCAGCGCTGAGCCGTTCCCCAAAATGGCCGCATTCAACCACCATTCTAGGTGGCCGAGCGTTCGAAATGCTCGATGCAGTATTTGGAGCGGACCCCGTGAAAGCAAGATCGATGGAAGAGTTCCATAGTATTAAACGTCTTCCGCCCTACGTGTTCAACGAGGTGAATACGATGAAAGCGGCGGCGCGTGCGGCCGGTGCCGATATCATCGATCTCGGCATGGGCAACCCCGACATGCCGACCCCGCCGCATATCGTCGAGAAACTGATCGAAACCGTGCGTGATCCCCGCACCCACCGCTATTCGACATCGCGTGGAATTCCGGGCCTGCTCAAGGCTATCGCTGGTTACTACAAGCGCCGCTTCGGCGTGTCGATCGATCCCCAGACCGAAGCGATTGTGACGCTCGGTTCGAAGGAAGGGTTGGCCCATCTTGCGCAAGCCATCACGGCACCGGGCGATACCATTCTCGTGCCAAACCCGAGTTACCCGATCCACGCTTATGGCTTCATCCTGGCTGGTGCCAATATCCGACAACTGCCGATTGGTCCGGGCCACGACTTCATGGAAAATCTCGCCCGTGCCGTACGCCATTCGGTACCGTCGCCGCGAGCCTTGGTTATAAATTTTCCGTCCAACCCAACCGCGCAGATCGTCGATCTCGATTTTTATCAGCAGATCGTCGATTTTTGCCGTGCGCGGGATATCTACATCATCTCTGATCTGGCTTATTCCGAAGTCTATTTCGAAGACAATCCGCCGCCTTCGCTCCTTCAGATTCCTAATGCCAAGGGTATTGCTGTTGAATTCACCAGCTTGAGCAAAACCTATGCGATGCCGGGTTGGCGGATCGGTTTTGCAACCGGAAGCGCCAAATTGATCCACGCGCTCGCGCGGGTTAAATCCTATCTCGACTACGGTGCCTTCACGCCCATACAGGTGGCCGGGACGGCGGCACTTAACGGCCCGCAAGACTGTGTCGATGAAATTCGCAATACCTATAGATCACGCCGCGATGTGTTGATTAGCGGATTGCAGGCGGCTGGGTGGGAGGTGCCAAGCCCTCAGGCAACGATGTTTGCCTGGGCGCCGTTGCCGCCAGGTATGAGCGATCTTGGTTCCTTGGAATTTTCCAAACTCCTGCTCCAAGAAGCTGAAGTGGCGGTTTCGCCAGGAATCGGTTTCGGAGAGTATGGAGAGGGTTACGTCCGCATCGCATTGGTCGAGAACGAGCAGCGCACCCGACAGGCGGTGCGTAACATCAAACGATTCCTTGCCCACCATACCCAGCGCAACGCAAATACAGCAGCTCAAGCGTTGGCATCTTGAATCCGCCGCTGCGCATCGCCATCGCCGGTCTTGGTACCGTCGGCGTCGGCGTTCTTAAACTCCTGACCGAACATGCCGCCCTGCTGGGGCAGCGCTGTGGACGGGAGATCTCAGTCGTTGCCGTTTCAGCGCGGGATTCCGCTCGCGACCGCGGCATTGATCTCAGCGGCTATCGATGGGTAGATCGCGCGATCGATCTGGCTTCCGATCCAGAAATCGATGTAATCGTCGAACTGATCGGCGGCGCCGACGGCGTCGCTAAATCCTTGGTCGAAGGTTCGATTGGTGCCGGTAGGTCGGTCGTCACTGCCAACAAGGCGCTTATCGCGCATCATGGGAGCGATTTGGCACGAGCCGCCGAGGCGGCGGGGGTAACGCTTGCGTTTGAGGCTGCGGTCGCTGGCGGTATTCCTATCCTCAAAGCGGTTAGAGAGAGCTTGGCCGGCAATCGGCTAACCCGCGTTTACGGCATCCTTAATGGCACGTGTAACTATATCCTGACCACAATGCAGGAAAGCGGCCGCGAATTTGCCGATGTCCTCGCCGAAGCGCAGTCGCTCGGTTATGCGGAGGAAGATCCAAGTTTCGATGTCGATGGGATTGATGCGGCGCACAAATTGGCGATCCTGACCAGCCTGGCGTTTGGCTGCACCGTGAACTTCGATGCCGTGCACGTTGAAGGCATAAGCGACGTCTCGCCGATCGATATCGTTTTTGCCGAGGAACTCGGTTACCGAATCAAGCTGTTGGCCATCGCACGCGAGACCGAACGTGGCATCGAGCAGCGCGTCCATCCCTGTATGGTTCCGCTCGAGACCCCGATCGCCCACGTCGGGGGCGTGTTCAACGCGGTTGTGGTGGAGGGTGATTACGTTGATCGGGCGGTTTTCGAGGGCCGCGGTGCCGGCGCGGGGCCCACCGCGTCGGCCGTCGTCGCTGATCTAGTGGATATCGCCCGCGGGCTCAAGGCGCCCACATTTGCCGTGCCCGCGGCCGACCTGGTCCACGCGGTGCCGGCTGCGATGGAGTACCATCAAGGTCCCTACTACGTACGGCTTCAAGTGGTTGACCGCCCGGGCGTAATGGCCGACATTGCTGCCATTCTCAGGGACGAAAGTGTTTCGATCGAATCCCTCCTTCAGCGTGGACGATCGCCGGACGAAGCGGTACCCGTAGTCTTGACGATGCATAACTCTGAAGAGCGGAGCATGAACGCGGCGCTCGCCAAAATCGACCAACTCGATACCGTGTTGGAGCGGCCCCATCTCATTCGCATCGAACATCTATAGGGCGGACGATGACAGACCTCGATCGTGATCTCGCAATGGAGGCGGTACGTGTTACCGAAGCCGCTGCATTGTCGGCTTTTGAGCTCATGGGCTGGGGCGATGAAAAGGCAGCAGACCAAGCCGCGGTCGATGCCATGCGTACCGCGTTAAACCAGTTGAAAATAGACGGCACCGTGGTGATCGGAGAAGGCGAACGTGACGAAGCGCCGATGCTCTTCATCGGCGAAAACGTCGGCAGCGGCGGGCCCAAGGTCGATATTGCCCTCGATCCTCTCGAGGGAACCACGATTACGGCCAAGGGCGGCCCCAACGCGCTTGCGGTCCTGGCTTTGGCGGCCGAGGGCTGTTTCCTCAATTCACCTGACGTCTACATGGAAAAGATCGCGGTGGGCGGCGGGCTGCCGAAGGGCATTGTTGATCTCGATACACCGCCGGCAACGGTCATTGGTGATCTTGCCAAAGCGCTAAAGCGGGAACCGACTGACATCGTTGCCTGCATCCTCGATCGGCCCCGTCACGCCGACCTGATCGCCGCGGTCCGCGAAGCCGGCGCACGTATACAGTTGATCCCTGACGGCGACGTCGCCGGTGTTATCGCAACGTCGACTCCTGAAACCGGCATCGACGTCTATATGGGTATCGGCGGTGCGCCTGAGGGCGTCCTCGCGGCGGCCGCGTTGCAGTCGATTGGCGGCCAGATGCAAGGCCGGCTGGTGTTCCGCAATGATGACGAACGGGGACGCGCCGCCAAACTCGGCATTACCGATTTTGACCGCAAGTATGACCTCGACGATCTCGCGCATGGTGATGTCATCTTTTCGGCCACCGGCGTAACCAATGGCTCGATGTTGGCGGGTGTCCACAAATTCGCAGGCGGTGCTACCACCGAGACGGTCCTTATGCGTTCCCGATCTGGAACCGTGCGTTGGATCAAGGCGCGTCACGACTTTGCCCGTCAACCCAAGACCAAGCCCGTCAAACGCAAGCGGAACTAACGGGCGTCACCGCTGATGGGCGACGAACCATTCCTCGGCGTCTCGAAATCGATTACCGGTAGATATTGGCGCGCCCGTCTTGACGATGAGCGTGGCGCGCTGGCGTTGCAGCAACGCTTGGGCATCTCCGAGCTGCTTGCCCGCGTGCTCGCGGCGCGCGGCGTTTCGATTGAATCCGGTGAGAGTTATCTCGACCCGAAGCTCAAGACGGATCTGCCCGATCCGTCCTCGTTTCAGGATATGGACAAAGCGGCCAATCGTCTCGCACACGCGATTACGCAAGGTCAGCGGATTGCCGTATTCGGCGATTACGACGTCGACGGTGCGACATCGGCGGCGCTGTTGCTTCGCTTCTTTCGCGCCATTGGCAGCGATGCCCGCCTTTATGTCCCCGATCGGTTGACCGAAGGATACGGTCCCAACGCACCCGCCTTACGCCAATTACGTTCCGAGGGCGCCGACCTTGCCGTAACCCTCGATTGCGGAATCGTGGCTTTCGAAGCGCTTGCGGCCGCCGCGGAGGCCGGGCTCGACGTGATTGTGGTCGATCATCATCTGGCAACGCCCGAACTTCCCATCGCCGTGGCGATCGTCAACCCTAACCGCCTCGACGATACATCGCCTCACAAACAACTCGCTGCCGTCGGTGTCGCATTTCTTCTCGTGGTTGCGGTTAATCGGGCTCTACGCAATTCCGGCTGGTATGCGGAGCGCGCCGAGCCCAATCTGCTCGACTGGCTCGATCTGGTCGCGCTGGGCACGATCTGCGATGTGGTGCCGCTGACCGGCGTCAACCGCGCATTGGTGGCGCAGGGGCTGAAGGTGATGGCGCGGCGCAACAATTGCGGTATTGCGGCGTTGGCTGACGTCGCCCGCGTCGAGGAACCGCCTGGCACCTACCATGCCGGTTTTCTCATCGGACCGCGGGTCAATGCCGGTGGTCGTGTTGGTCGCTCCGACCTTGGCGCCAGGCTGCTGTCGACCAATGATCCACATGAAGCACAGCGCCTGGCTGAAGAGCTCGATCGCCTCAATGCAGAGCGGCGGACAATAGAGGCACAGGTTGAACAGGAAGCTGTTGCCATGGCGTCCGATCAGGCGGCCGACAATCCGTTCGTGTTTGTGGCTGGTGCAGGCTGGCATCCTGGCGTTATCGGTATTGTCGCCAGCCGGCTCAAGGAGCGATTTCGCAAACCCGCCATGGTGGTCGGGTTCGAGGGTGATACGGGCCGCGGATCGGGTAGATCGGTGCCCGGCGTTGATCTCGGTGCCGCGGTCACCGCGGCGCGCCAGGCTGGATTGTTGATCAATGGCGGCGGTCATGCGATGGCGGCTGGATTAACCGTGGCGGTAGACAAGTTGGCAGCGCTCGGCGAATTCCTCAAAGCCCGGGTCGCGCAAGTCGGCTTCGATCCCACCCAGCCGGCAACGCTGGGGATTGACGGGGCGCTCGCGATCGGCGGTGCGTCGATGGACATACTCGACGAACTCGCCCGCGCTGGACCGTATGGATCGGGCAACACCAAGCCAAGATTCGTGATCTCTGGCGCGCAAATCGTGCGCGCCGACGTGGTTGGCACAAATCACGTGCGCTGCATCCTCGCCAGCGCCGACGGCCGGCGACTCAAAGCAATGGCCTTCGGCGCCGGCGATTCACCACTAGGCGATGCGCTGATTGCGCGCGAACGCCGGCCGATTTACGTCGCCGGCGAACTGCGTGACAATTGGTGGCAGGGCGTGCGCAACGTCGAGTTTCGTATAGAAGATGCCGCCTGGGCCTGA
>CAUZWH010000159.1:0-6919 GCA_963583675.1 Alphaproteobacteria bacterium | reverse complement strand
ATATCGTAAACTATCAGGCGACGCTCAAGGTTCCGTTCCAGAACAAGAACATCATCGCCATGTATCGGGGCGTCGGCCAACCGATCGCGGTCACCGTAACCGAGCACATGGTCGACCTTGCTGCGCGTGCCGCTGGCATCGACCCGGTCGAGATGCGCCGTCGCAACTACCTCACTGACGATCAATTTCCAACCACCGGGCCGGGCGGCGTACACCTCGAATATCTGAGCCTCAACACCTGCCTCGATACGGTCGTTGAGCGGATGCACTATCCGGCCCTGCGCACCGAGCAAAATACCTACCGAGCGTCCGGCGTCTATCGCGGCATTGGTCTGGCGACGATGGTCGAGGTTACCGCGGTGGGGCCGGTCTACTACGGTCCCGCCGAAGTCGGCGTCAGCACGATCGATGGCTGTACGGTTAAGCTCGAGCAAAGCGGTAAGGTGCGGGTCATCACCAGCATCACCGACCAGGGGCAGGGTACCGAAGTTGGTATCGCTCAGATCGTTGCCGCGGGACTCGGCGTACCGTTCGCCGACGTCAGCGTGGTCTCCGGCGACACCGCAGTCACGCCCTATGGCGGCGGCGCCTACGCGTCACGCGGCATCGCGATCGGCGGCGAAGCCGCTTACGACGCGGCCCGCACGGTACGCGACAACGCGCTGTCACTGGCCGCGGCCATCCTTCAGGCTGATCCCCGATCGCTCGACATCGAAGACGCGCAAATCCGTGACGCCGACACCGGCACCATCCGCATGTCACTCGCGGAATTATCGAAGATTGGCTACACCCGCCAGGATACCTTGCCGCTCGACGTGCAGCCGGAATTGTCGGCGACCCGCAGCTTCAACCCTAAGGTTCCGGCCTTCGTTGCCAACGGAATCCAGGCTTCGCACGTCGAGGTCGACACCGACACCGGGTTTGTCACCTTGCTCGACCATTGGGTGGTGGCCGACGGCGGCCGGTTGATCAATCCCGCATTGGTCGATGGACAGATCCGCGGTGGCGTGGTCCAGGGTCTCGGCGCCGCCCTGTTTGAGCACATCGTCTACGACGAAAACGGCCAGATGCAGACTGCGACCCTGGCCGATTACATGGTGCCGATGGCCTGCGAAATGCCCGATATCGATGTCGTCCACATCGAAACCCTGCACAAAGACAATAAGCTCGGAACCAAGGGCGCTGGCGAAGCGGGGACCATCGGCGCTGCCTCGGCGGTTCTCAACGCCGTCAACGATGCCCTCGCGCCGCTCGGTGCCGAACCGATCGCAAGTCTACCGATTACCCCCGAGATCGTGCTCCAGGCGCTGGGGAAGGTCAGCTAAGGCCGAAGGGTTCTGTTCCCCTCACCCAACCCTCTCCCAAGGGAGAGGGCTCTTGCCGTGCGCACGATAACTCCCTCTCCCGCAGGGGAGAGGGCGGGGGTGAGGGAAGAAATGCGCTTAAGGCGAGAGAGGAGTGTGGCGCCAAATCCAGCTACGCGGCGCGCACCTTGATCTCCATCCGGCCGATCCCAGCGGCTTCGGCGACCATCACGTCGCCAGGCTCGACCGGGGCGACGCCCTCCGGCGATCCCGTGAGAATGATATCGCCGGGGTGCAGCGTGTAATGGGTTGAGGCGTAGGCGATGAGGCGTGGGATGTCGTAATCCAGGCTCTTGGTGCTGGCATGCTGGCGCACCTCGCCGTTCACCGTGAGCTTGAACTCGATGTCACTGGGGTCAGGGATTTCATCGGCGGTCACCAGCCAAGGCCCCAGCACCGCGTAGCTCTCTATCGACTTGCGCCAACTGAGGAGCTCGGGGCCGCGCAGGGTCATGTCGAAGCCGATCGCGTAGCCGGCGACGTGTTCCAAGGCGTTGTCATAAGAAATGTTGTTGCCCGGTTTGCCGATAACCACAGCGAATTCCATCTCGTGATCGTTGCGGCGGTTGAGGAAGCGCAGCGCCACGCCCTCCGAGGCGCCGACCAGCGATGACGTGGCCTTTAGGAACAGCCCCCAATCGGAGATCGATTTGATCACCCGGTTTTGCAGGAGATCGGGATCTGCCTTCGCCTCATCGATATGCGCCTGGTAGTTGATCGGTGCCCCGATGATCTTGCTGGGATTGCCGACCGGGCTCAGCAAATCGATCGACCCGACATCGTGCACCTCGCCATCGGCGGCAATCGCGTCGATGCGGGGTCGCAACGTCTCCAGGTTGGCGATCACCTGATCGCCGGGCGCAACCGGCCAGCGCAATGCCGGCAGGTCGTTGAGCACCGCAGAAACGTCGTGCACGCGATCATCGATCACGACGCCAAGACGATTGTCGTTGAAGCGGCAAATTTTCATCGGGCACCTGCTTGGTCACGGAATTCGTTCGGGGATTACTGTCGATTGTTGCCGGCATCGACGCAACCCAAACCCAGCACGTAGGGCTTGGCGTCACGATTGGCAGGCCCGCTTATCCGGTCAAGTCGCCCCAACTGGTGACAACAGCGATACGAAGGGCGATCACCGGCAGCCGTTCGATCGCCATGGATTGATATTGCAGGTAGCGCTTGGCGAGGAGGCCCTTCGCCCGGGTGTGTTCAGCACCGCCGACCAGAATATCGGCCCGGCCCCGCACCATTACCCATCCCAATCGGGACCACTCGGCATCATCGTAGTGATCGGCCACTAGGGCAACGTGCGGATTCTCAGCGATGTTTCGCAAACGCTTGAGAGGTCTACGCGGGAGCTGTTTCGGCTTTTCGTCGATGGTGACAAAAATGTTATTGTTATCGATCGTGAAACAGACCGGCAGCACATGAGGGAACCCATCTGCATCAGCTGTTGCGAGATGTGCGAGCCGGCGGCGGATAAGAAAGTCGCGTTCGAAATCGCTTAGCACGGGCAGGTCAATCGTAGTTTTTTTTGCCCAGGGTCGAGACTGCGGACAAAAAAATAGGACAAAAAAAGCCCCGGCCGAAGCCGGGGCTTTGATTTCGTGATCGTGCCGATTGGCCTAGGGCCAGGCTACGAACTTTCCGTTCTCGCCCAACTTTATGAGCACTGCTTTTGGACGGTAAGCGTCCGGCAATTCTTCTTTTTTGTATCCAACCGTACCAGTGATGAACTCGACGTTCTGAATGGTCATGAAGGCCGCCGCGATGTCTTCGCGTGACATCGATTTGGCATTGTTCAAAACCATTGCCAACATCTTGGTTGCGTCATAGGTAGCGGTTTCATACGCGTCGGGATCCTTATCCGGCGAGCCCGTGCGGGCGCGCCACAGCTTGAGCCAGTTTTGCACGATCGGGCGCGGGTCTGACGACGTGTAGTTCGCTCCACCGATCGAGCCGATGCCGGTTCCGGCCGACAGCACCCAATAATCGCCACCCGTAACCGTGTAGCCGCTATCGGTAATCTGGGTCTTGATGCCGCGATCACGCACCTGCTTGACGAACTTGCCACCATCGTCGGGCTGATGGCTCAGCACGATGATGTCGGCCCGCTTCGCACGGACCGCCGCAACCTGCGAGGCAAAATTGGTTTCTTGCCGCTTGCTACCGAGATCGGCGACGATCTCAATATTGTGTTTGGCCAGATGAATGCGAGCGCGCTTCATGTTGAAAAACGTGAAGTCGTCGTCGATCGTGAAACTGACGGACGCTGTCTTGGGGTGGAGCTCCTCCTTGATCGCTTTGTACAAAGCGCCCTGGACTGCGTCCGGGGTTGGCAGGAAGCGGAAGATCCACTTGCCCTGATCGGGATAGACCCAATGGGCGCCCGACGTCGGTGCGAACGTGGGCATGTTGCAGGTCTTGGCATACTCGTACAGCGAGAACAGCTGCTTCGACGAGATGTTGACCAGGAACAGCGGAATGCTCTTGTCGGCGCAGGCGCGGCGATACTCGGCGATCATCGGCGCGGTTTCCGGTGAACGTGAATCGATCTTGTAGTATTCGATCTTCATGCCGCCGCGGACGCCTGTCTTATTGACTTCTTCAAGCGCGAGCTGTCCGCCCCGCCACAGCCGCTCGCCAAACGCGATAACCGGACCGCTGAACGCGGTCGCGAACGGAATTCGGATTGTTTCCTGCGCGTTCGCCGTGCCGATGCCGACCAATGCCGGCAGCGCCAAAACGGCGAGCGCGAGGCCAAGTAACTTTCTCATAGCTAACCTCCCTAGGGAATTGCGCGAATTAGCGCTTGCGCGCGAACTGCATCGAAACCGTGATGCGGCCGTATCTTATCGTCGCGGCGCGCGAAGGAACAGTCCGTAATCGACAGCGTCGCGCTAACTTTTATGCGTTCTAAACTTCGCCCATCGGCGGTGAATCACCGAACATTCGCTCGATATAGGCGCTGATGTAGTTGTGTACCAGGAACTCGCTGGTCGACATGCGGCCGGGTCGGAATCCCTTGGTATGCATAACTTTCTGCAGCGATTCGATCATCGCGCGATCTTCCTCGAGCACGTCGTCGAGCTGCTTGTGGATAGGTTCTGCGCGCTCGACAACGTCGTCGGCCGCATCAAAATAGTTTTCAGGCACCGTCAGATATTGATGAATCAGCGTTTGGTCGACGGCAACCGGCCAAATAATAATGTCGGCGATCGAGTAAGGGCGGACGAAGGTGGTGAGATTGGGCGATAGGAAGCCAGCTCCCGCAGCAAGCCGCACATCTTTGTCCTTGAGCCATTCGTCAAGCCACGGTGCGTGTCCGAACTCACGCAGCCCCTCAAGCGTCGACATATCGTTTTCGTAAAACGCCGCGTATCCGCCGTGCTTCCAAGTGTCGTACTGGTAGGTCTCGGGTGTCGGCCAGTCGGTCAGCGTATCACCATGCAGCGTAATGAGATGGTAGACGTCGACGAAGTTTTCGTTGATCAGTTTCCAGTTACAGTTGAGCGTCGACGTCAGCTTCTTCGTCATACGAAACCGGCCCTGTTGGAACACGCCAAAGTGATCGGCGAAGTCCGCAACAAAATCGCTTAGCGGTGCCGCATCGGGGTCGAAGTTGACGAAGACCCAGCCCTCCCAAACGTCGATCTTGATCGACTTCATGCGGCAATCGTCAAGATCGAAATCCCGGACTTCGTCCATGTAGGACGCGCCCAGCAATTTGCCTTCGAGGTCGTAGGTCCACGCGTGGTAGGGGCATTTGAACTGTTTAGCGTTGCCGGTGCCGGTCACGACCTCAACGCCTCGATGGGCGCAGATATTGTAAAACGCGCTGATCGCGCCACTGCGGTTGCGGGTCACCACGATCGGTTCGCCCATGATGTGGAAGGTCATGAAATCGCCGGGTGCCGCGAGCTCCTCGAGTCGGGCGACCGCGAGCCAATCCTTCATGAAGATCGTTTCTTTCTCGCGTTCGTAGAGCGCCTGAGACGTGTATATGTGGCTCGGCAGATGAGTCGCATCGATCAGAGGCTTGCGAGTCGCGGCAAGTGCATCGGTCCGGTTTGCCGCAGCATTACCGCTATCGATTGCTTCAGTTATCGCCATTTACTTACCTCTTGGCCTTCCCTCGACAGATTCTCGCGCGCCGCGTTATTACAGAGTATAACCAGCCGCGCCGGACGGCCCAACACCAGATCACGAGCCCGATCGGCCCAACACCAAGGAGGGGAGGATACATGGCTAAAATCAGATACGGACTATTCCTTCGCGGGCAGTTCCCGCGCGAAGACGACATGGTCGTGCGCATGCAGGAGCTGTTCGAGCAGGCCCGGCGCGCCGACGAGCTCGGCTTTGGCGACCTCATGGTTGGCATGCATTACGCCAGCTATCCGCTATGGATGCCCTCGATGATGCCGTTTCTGGCGCGATTGACCGGTGAGGCGCCCAACGCCCGCCTGTGTGCCGGGATCGTCTTGCTCTCGCTCCATAAGCCGCTCGATATTGCTGAACAGTTCGCAACTATCGACGCGATGTCGAACGGCCGTGTCGTGTTCGGGGCCGGGCTCGGTTACCGCGAGGTCGAGTTCAACGCTTTTGGCACCACTCAATCCGACCGCGTGGCGCGGTTCGAAGAAAACCTCGAAGCGGTGGTGCGCCTGTGGACCGAAGACAATGTGACCATCAAGGGCTCGCACTTCGAGCTCAACGAAGTCAACATCGGAATGAAGCCCGTGCAAAAGCCACATCCGCCGATCTGGATCGGTGCCAATGCCGATGGCGCCGTCAAACGCGCGGCGCGCATGGCCGACACCTGGTTCATCAATCCCCATCAGAAGATGGAAACGATCGAGCGTCAGCTCGATATCTACAAGGCCGAGCTCGACAATGTCGGCAAGCCGTTTCCCGACGAATTGCCGTTGATGCGCGAGATTTTCGTGGCCCCGACACGCGCCGAAGCGCTTGAGCGCGCCCGTCCATATATCGAGCAAAAATACAAAGTCTACGTCAAATGGGGGCAGGACAAGGCAATGCCAAAAGAGGATCGCAACCTCTCTGCCGACTTTGACGAACTCACCAAGGATCGTTTTCTGATCGGCTCACCCGACGAGATCGTCGAGCAGATCGTCGGCTACCACAAGCGGTTAGGGGTCAACAATATTTGCCTTGGGGCGCAGGGCGTCGGCATGCCGCAGAGCCAGTTGCTGGAAGCCATCCAGCTCTTCTCTGAGGAAGTAATGCCGCGCGTTGAGCAGGCGCTTTAGTAGGTAGCGCGAGAGAAATCAGAAGTCAGCACGTCGCGCCGCCGCCTGACTTCTGACCAGGGCGTTTACCAGAGCGTTTAGACGTCCGTCGTTCCAACCCAGGCGCGGGAAATGTCGAACACGATGCCGTTGGGGTCGCGGTATTTCCGCTCGAACCCAACGAAATCATCTTCGCCGCCAATTTCCTTGTGGTAGCTGCCGCCCTGCTCAACGACATGATCGCTAGCGGACGCAAGATCGTCGACGATGAAACCCATATGATGGATGCCGACGAAATCCTTACCG
>CAUZWH010000158.1:0-6940 GCA_963583675.1 Alphaproteobacteria bacterium | reverse complement strand
TAATTCAATAGCTTAGGTAAGGTTTACCGTTCGCCGTGGTGGTAGTGCGATGACTATTAGTGGGTATTCTTCAGCGGTGAAGTAGTACCCTTTTTGGGTCTGAACGTGGGGGCGATTGGGTGCAGGCGCTTAGAACCGGGAAGTAGCGAGTTGCGGTGGCCAACACAGAGGAAGCGATATTTCGAACCTATCTGCCAGCGGATTGCTCACGGATTACTCTGCTCTGGGCGCGTATCAATCGCGAGTTGGCACCCGCGCACATGAAGCAGGAATTTGAGCAATATATTTAGCACGAGCTGAGGAGCGAACTCGGAAAACTGCAAAATGTTTTCTCACCGAGTAAGCGTAACGCGTTCTGGGTTGTAGAAATCGGTGACGCGATAATCGGGACGTTCGGGATCGAGAGGCAGGACGAAAATAGAACCGAATTGCGGCGCATGTATCTCGATAGAGACTACCGAGGGCAGGGTATTGCCCAAAGGATGCTGCGGTGCGCCGAAGCGCAGGCACGAAGTTCTGGTTTCTCGACGATGACATTGAGCACGGCCGAGGTGCAAGAAGCTGCGCTCGCCTTTTACCGCAAGAGCGGTTATAGCCTCGTCAAGACGGAGATTGCCGACTCGATGTCGAAAAAAACGGTGGGCGGCGGTCTGACGCGATATTACTTCGAACGAAACTTGTAGGGTCGCTCCAACTTGGCGATGCTTATCGTCGTAACCGCGCCGGCGGACGTGACCACGATTACAACCTTCGGCGAAAACAACGTCGAGCCCTTCCCGCCAGCCATCCCCTTTCCCGGTCAGCAGCAAAATACTGATTTGCCGGACGATTCGTTGGCAGTCTCCGTCGGTGAATACGGCGTCGACACCGGATTCCGAGTTCAAGGGCTTACGTCGTCGGGCGGAGACGATGCGTTCAATTTTAGTTTTGCCTCGGGCGGCAATGACTTTTTCGACGTAACAATTGAAGAAAGTTCGACCGGCTATATCTTCAATTTATCGGCGGTGGGTTTACCCGAACCAATACGGCGGTGACTGCCCCGGGCGGTGTGCTGTTCGACGATATCCCGTTTGGCACCTATCAATTTGTGCTCGACGGGCAAGGCGGAAGTGGCGTGCAATATCATCTTCTGTTTGCGCCGAGCGGCACGACCGTGGTTCCTTACCCGGCGGCGCTGCCGCTGCTTCTCTCCGGCCTCGTAGCGCTCGGTCTGGTCGCGAGGCGTAGGAAAAAGACGACGTAGAAGTCGTTCCGGCGGCCGTTGTCTTTGCCTAACGTCGTTTGTTGACAAAAAGGTCGGCTATTCGGAGCTTTCACCGGAGCTAGCGGTTTGCTTTGACCAACGTGGCGATCACGGCGCGGAGGATATCGCACAGGTCGCCAGCGGCCTGGGAGATGTTTGCTGCAACGAGCAATCGCAGTTCGATTGATGGCAATTTCGGAAGATCGAGATCACGTCCCACATCATGAATTCCGTCGGGGATCCGATGCATCGTTCGAACCGATATACCGCGCCCAATAAGAAGGGCCGCCCATATACCGGGAAGACTGGGCGTTGTTAAAGACAGCCACCAGCTACTGCCGCCCTTTTCCAACGCCTGCATCGCGGTCTGCCGGAACAGGCACGGATGGTCGTTGAGCACGAGCGGGTATCGACCATCGTTGGGCGTGTGGTGGGGTCCGCCGCCACCGAGCCAGTGCAGCGACAATGAGGCGACGCGTTTGCCGTGCCGGCGGGAACCGCGCGGGAAGAAGGCGATGGCGACATGGGACCCGCCCGTACTTCCTCTTCAAGCGCGAAATTGCGGCCGGCGAACACCTCGACATGGACGTGTGGTCGTTGGTTCGAAAATTGCGTTATGGCGGTTGGCATTACGTCCTCAAAAAAACCCTGAGGAAAGCCCATCCGAACCGAGGTTGTTACCGCTGTTGCGCCAATTGAAACCGCCGCCTCATCGTTGAGCGATATGATTCTGCGGGCATAGTCCAAAAGTGCATCACCCGCTTCGGTGGGGACCAGACCGCGTCCCTTGCGCACGAACAATTGCTTGCCCGCCTGTTCCTCGAGTTTTTTCAATTGCATGCTGATGGCCGATTGAGATCGGCCGAGGTGTAAGGCGGCTCGAGAAAAGTTTCCGAGCTCCATGCCAACGACCATGGTGCGCAATCCATCCATGTCGAAGTTGTATTTCATACTTTTCGCCGTGACAGGTATTCGGTAAATCGGATCTGCGTACGAAAGTCCCTACCTTCATCCATGCCCTTTAGCAGCCTGGCTTCGTTGTTTCGATATGACTTTGCCGCGGTGACTATTTCTTCCAGCCGTTCTTCAGCGATGAACAGCACGCCATTGGCGTCGGCAACGACGAAATCTCGTGCAGTTACCGAACACCGGCCAATCGATGCGCGCTGCAAAACGTCGGCACAACGATGGGATGAACGCTGCGGTCCGGTCGGCAACGAACCTATGCTGAATACCGGAAAGCCGATCTCAGCGAGCTCTTCGGTGTCTCGAATAAGCCCCCAGATTACAAACCCGGCGGCGGCGGTCCTGGCCTCAAGCAAAACGATATCTCCGATACACGCCTCATCAAGCCGTCCGCCGTTATCGACAACAAGCACCTCTCCAGGCGACATGTCTTCTAAGGCTTCGAAGAAAATGTCGATGCTTCCGCCATGTTGAATCGGTCGCGCTCTGCCAAAGCATCTCATGCCGCTCACCAACGGCTTGGTGTTGGCTGGCGCGCAGCGAACGGGATAGCCGACGTGCGCAGGACCCGAGCTATGGTTTCCGACAACATTTGAACAGCCTCAAGGCCGCCGCGGGAGAAGCCTAGCTCGCGAAAGTTTGCCGGGTGTCCATGCCCTGGAATAGGGGCGGGGGCTCGCCTGGTAAGAATCGTGCGGCCGCCAGATGTCGGTAGATATTGAGTGTGAATAATGCAATTGATCCACTATTTCGCATCGCCTTACGCCCGCATGGTACGCGTGGTTGCTTTTGAACTTGGCTTGGCCGATGCGATCGATCTCGTACCCGTCGGCCTATCACTCGGGAGATATAACGGGGACGTTGGCGCCACCAATCCGATTGGCAAAGTCCCGGTCCTGATAACCGATGACGGCGAGGCTTTGTATGATTCATACGTGATCTGCGAATACCTGGATGCGCAGTACAAAGGCGCGGGCATTCTGCCGAGCGCGGGGCCGTCGCGTTGGCGCGTCCTTCGTTTGCGCTCTTTGAGCGACGAGATAATCGTCGCGGGGCAACTGATAAGGCAGGAATCGCTGGTCCGACCGCCAGCGCACGTCAGCGATCAGTGGGTTGAAATGCAAAGATCGAGAATTGACCACGGCCTCGATACCGTCGAAAGCGCTGCAGACGAACTTACCGAGCCTCTGAATCTCGGACAGATCGCCCTTGCTTGCGCCGTTGATTGGCTGCGATTTCGTGGCCTTGCCGAGCCGCTTAGCGCGCGCCGCAATCGGCTGTTCACGTGGTTTGATGCGTTCGCGCTCAGACCATCAATGATGGCAACGCAACCGCACGACATTGGTTAACCCGCATCGCTGCTGAGTTCGGGCAACAGTTTGGGCCGCGGTATAGTCTCAGCCATGGCCGAACCTATGCCAACCTACGATACGCGCCAGTTGCAGCAAATATCAGAGACGACGATCGCGCATTACGATCGGTCGGCCGAGGCCTTTTGGCGGGGCACGCGAGATCACGATGTCAGCCAGAACTATGCGGCGCTGCTGGATGCGATCGAGGGCGATCCGCCATTTTCCATTCTTGATCTGGGTTGTGGCCCGGGCCGGGACCTCAGTTATTTCCGGTCATTGGGTCACGAGGCCGTGGGACTGGACGGCGCCAAAGAATTCGTCGCCATGGCCCGCGCTTTTTCGGGCTGCGAAGTGCTCCATCAAGATTTACTAGCGATGAAATTACCGCCCGATCGCTTCGACGGCGTGTTCGCGAACGCGTCGCTGTTCCACGTCCCCAGCCAGGAGCTGCCGCGCGTGTTGGTCGAACTGTTTGAGACATTGAAGCCGCGGGGCGTGCTGTTTGCCTCCAACCCGAGAGGCAACAATCAGGAAGGTTTCAACAGCGACCGCTATGGCTGCTTCCTCGAGCTCGAAACCTGGCGGAATTACGCCGCCAACGCCGGGTTCGTCGAAGTGGGCCACTACTATCGCCCGGCCGGGCTCCCGCTAGACCAGCAACCGTGGCTCGCGATCATACTGCGTAAAGGCTAAGGGCGCGTGGCCGGACGCTGGTGTTTGTCGGTTTCCCCGCATCCCGAGCATCAAGCCAATTCACACCGCTTTGCGTTTCCGCCAGCCGATTAGGCCGAGACCGGCGAGGCCGGTTAGGAGAAGCGGGAGCGCAGCGGGAATTGGGACGACGGAGGGCGAAGGTCCAACTCCGGGGGTCGGCGTCGAAGCCGAAAAATCAGTCGCATTATCGTTGGTGTCGGTCCCAAATTGATCGCGCGATAGGCTAAGGCCAGACACGTCTGCTGCGGGGTTTCCTTCGCCAGATGCAAAGCCCGCCATAGTTCCATATTAAAGAGCGTCGGCTACGATTACGCTATTGCCGTCAAAGAATCGAAGTTGAACAGCGTCCACGCCATTTTGCCAATCGATGCTGGCTGCGAGTAGATCTGCCCCGGTCAGGTTCGTATTGATGTCAGCGATGAGAGATATGCCATCGGCCTGGATGGTAAATCCCGATAGATCAATTGTTCCGTAGTCTTCACCGACGCTGCCGTTGATACCCACCAGAGAAAAGCCGTCCAAGCTCATGCCTGGAGAACCAAACAGTTCGGTGAATACCTCCGTACCATCGGCACCCGGTTGGTCGTAATAGACCTCCTGGATCACAACATTGGCGGCATTCGCATTGCCCATGCCGAATGCTGCAACCGCTAACGCGACGCCGAGCACGCGACCAAGTTTAAATTTCATGAATCTGTCCCTGATCCTCCGGGTTCCTTAAGCCTCGAAAACGATCCTACGATCTGTGGTAGCGCTCGGCCCGAAGACCGCCCTTAGTCGACTAAGAATTTCGTGGAGTTAAGGGGCTTTGCGTCTCCGCCAGCCGGTAAGGCCAAGGCCGGCGAGCCCAGTTAGAAGCAGCGGCAACGCGGCGAATATGGGAACGGCGGACAGATTTGTGGCCACGGACAGGTTGTCGAAAAATACCTGATCCGAAAATCCCGATGTAAAGAATTCGTTGGCTCCTAGCAGAGGGCTTGGGCCAATTGGGTTCGTTAGATCAAATTCGACGGTGCCGAGCAGACCTATGAATCCACTACCCGTCGGCGTCAGACTGGCGCCGTCCAAATCTAGTGCTCTTAAGTTTCCAACTGTTCCCGTTTCCAGTCCGAAGCCGAACAAGCCTGCACCAGCTGCAAAATCGAGGTTTAATACAACGCCGCCGCAGGATTCGCCGCAGTTGACGGTGTATCCGATACGTCCATTGGCTGCGTCATAAACGGGTAACGGGCCGCCTCCCGCCCCAAAATTTATGCCACCCACTGTGATGCCTGAAAATGCCGACGGCGGCGCCGAAAAATCTTCGGTGGTAACCGTAAGCCCGGCCGTCGTCGCGGCAGTTTTCCACGCCGCGCGATCAGTAAAAAAGCTGATGGTTCCCGCAACAGCCGAGTGGCCAAGAATCAAGCAGCCTATTCCTGCCACGAGAGAAATAATGCATCTGAATTTTGTGAATTCGACATTGTTCACCCCCAATCCCTGTAGCCTAGATCCAAGCTTCCGGTTGCAGGGTATCCCCTAATGCAGCGACGGTCGTCGGGGCAAAGGAGGTGATCCATAAGGGTAGGGTCGACACAATCATCTTCTACTATGCCGGGTGCGCAATTGTATAACACACGTTGCCGTCTAACGAGGTCAGGTCAGCGACGTGGTCTCGGTTGCAGTTCGCAATGCCTTTCCTTTAAAAGTTCGCCTATATGCAACGCCGCCGCGAGGAGAACGATCTTCGCACTGGATTTCTGGCGACGGCAGAGAAAATTGCAAAACGGCAGAGGTCGATCTACATCTCCCAGACGCTGTTAACACGCTGACATGAGAATGGGGGTCAACATTAGTGCCAACCGAAAAGATCGAATCCGTGCTTTGCTCAAAGGGATCGAAACCGGCGATCCAGCCTCAGTCGCGGTCGTCAACGAGGCCAAGTACATACAGGATAATCCCCAGACACAAGAGGGGAGTGAGGGGCTGGCGGCGTTGCTCAAGCGCCGGTCAATGACCAATCCCCGCGTCAATATCGTTCGTGCTTTTGCCGGCGGCGACTACGTATTCGGCCATACTGAATACGACTTCGCGACGCGCAGAATTGGCTTCGAGGTTTTCCGGTTTGAAGGCGATTTCGCCGTCGAACACTAGGACAATATCCGACCGCGACGTGGCCCCAACCGCTCTGGGCACAGCATGGTAGACGGGCCGACCGAGGCGACGGACCTAGATCTAACCGAATCCAACCGGGCGTTGGCCCGATCATTTGTCGAACAGGTCCTGATCGATCGACGGTTCGACGGGCTGGCGAATTACATCGAGCCTGAAGAGATCATCCAGCACAATCCAGCAATGGCCGACGGCATCCCACCCTTGCAGGCGACGCTGGAGGCGAGGTCTGAAAAGTCCGAAACGGGCTTTGCGATCCACTATGAACGGACCCACCGCGTGCTGGCCGAGGGGAGTTTTGTCCTTTGTGTCAGCGAGGGAACGCGCGAGGGGGCCCACTCGTCGTTCTACGATCTGTTCGGCATCAGCAACGGCAAAATCGTCGAACATTGGGACACGGTCGAAGCGATCCCGCCAAGGAGCGATTGGAAGAACGACAACGGCAAGTTCTGATCTCTCATTCGGCGGACTCACGCCATCGGACGAACTTACCTGGAATTTTTTGCCGCTGGGC
>CAUZWH010000157.1:0-6946 GCA_963583675.1 Alphaproteobacteria bacterium | reverse complement strand
CGAGGACATCCCCCGCCCGTGTGACGACCAGCCCGTTTACGAGGCCCAGCGAGGCCGGGAAAAGAGGATCACGATCCAGATCGCGTCCGCCGATCCCCGCTGCAATCACGAACAACATTTTTTTGTTGCTGGTAGCCCGGCGTCGGAACGGTTTCCAGTCGCCGCGCCCCCGACCCTCAAAAGAAAGCAGCATGATCCGCGCGCCGGCGCGATCGGCGTCGGCCAGCAGATCGACCATCCTGCGAACATCCGGATAGGGGAAGCGATACGGGACGAGAAAGGTTCCTGGCGTTTCCAAGGTTAGAACACCAGCAGCCCTGGTGCCCCGACGAAGCGGATAAAATGGTGAGCGTCGGGTATCGCTATCGAACGGAAAATCATCGAGATCCCAGTAGTCGTAACCGAGCGGCTTATTGTTGTGATCTCGCGCGAGAACGCTGGCGATATGTGGCAAGCGATAGTTAACGCCGGAATCAACTACGGTAACACGGACGGCGCTGCGGTTATCCTCGGTTTCATCGGCGGCGGAAACCCTGGATTCAGTTCGGTTACGGCGCCTGTCGGTGCGAGTGCGCGGTCGAGCAATTCAAGTCGATCGACCCGGCCATCGCGACGATAATAGAGGCGCCGTCCTTCGACGATCTCGCAATCACCGCCCGCCAGCAGCGAGTAGACCGGGAGTACATGCGCGTCATAGGATACCCGAAGATCGATCTGTACGTTGGCGAGCGTGCCACCCGGCGCCAACCAAGTGATTTCAATGATACCAAGCTGTCGAACGAAAAAGCTTCGGCTCCAGCCGGCGATATCGGCGCCGTCACGGATAGGTTGGTGATGAAGGGCGGCGGCATTCTCGTTGATTGCGGTGGCGATTCGCTTGAGACCCGGTGCGTCGCCGTCGCAAGCGCTGGCCAGAGAGGATCGCAATGCTGCCTCAATCGTCGCCTCGGTCGCTGCCTCGTTGGTCGACTCGTTCGCGGCCTGGGCGGCCGCGGCGGCCACAGCGTGGATGCTTAGCGCCATCGCGATCGCGCCTAGAGTTACGCACAAACGGGGTCGACCCATGCCCGGAGAATGGGATTTCATGAGCGCTCTGTCGAGAGCGATGCTTTTACTTGCCGGCACCGAATGAACCTGCCAAAGGTCGCGTTGTGAACCCCTACGGATATATCAACCCGCTGCTTCGGATGCTCGATCCGGAGAGCGCACATGGTTTGACGATGCGGGCCCTCGAACTCGGAATCGTGCCGCCGTCCCGAGATCAGGACCCGCCGGGCCTCACGACCAAGCTCTGGGGCAAGACGTTTAGCAATCCCGTTGGTCTTGCGGCTGGGTTTGATAAAGACGCGCGGGTGATCAACGCCATGCTGTCGCTGGGCTTTGGTTTCGTCGAGGCCGGCACCGTGACGCCCCAACCACAGCCCGGGAATCCCCGTCCACGCATTTTTCGCCTTCATCAAGATCGTGCCGTCATCAATCGTCTTGGCTTTAACAGCGCTGGCCTCGATCAATTCGTCGCCCGACTACGTGCCCGTATCGATGCAAGCGGCGTGGTCGGCGTTAATTTGGGCGCGAACCGGGGGAGCCCCGATCCGGTGGAAGACTTTGCCGCTGGGTTTAGCGCGGTGTGCGAGCTGGTCGATTACGTCACCGTCAACGTTTCATCGCCAAATACGCCGGGACTTCGCGATCTGCAGCAGGAGAACGCACTGGCTGGCCTGCTCGATCGGCTCGTCAACATCCGTGCTCGCCTTAACGGGGCCAGTGCGCCGATCTTGATAAAAATCGCGCCAGATCTCGATGACGATGAAGTGACGGCAATTGCCGAGGTGGTTCTCGACAAGCAGATAGATGGCATCGTCGTCAGCAACACGACTATTGCGCGACCATCCGAACTACGCGCCCGGCATCGCAAGCAGATGGGCGGGTTGAGTGGCGCTCCGCTACGTGATCCTTCGACCGTGTTGCTGGCTAAGGTTTATCGCCTGACAGGTGGAAGAATTCCCCTCATCGGCGTCGGCGGAATCGCGTCTGGCAAAGACGCGTATGATAAGATCCGCGCTGGCGCTTCGCTGGTTCAACTTTACACAGCGTTGATATATGAAGGGCCGAGCCTGATCTCCAAGATCAAAACCGAACTGCACGATCTCCTGAAACGTGACGGCGCCACAAACGTCGCCGCAATGGTTGGACGGGATGTTGATGATTGATCGCGAGCCAACGCTCGGGTTAACGGGTTCGTACGCCGAGGGCTGGACACCCGGAAGATGATCGTACTGCTACTGCACGCAATTCTTTTCGTCGCCAATATTGCGATCAGTTACTTCGTCGCTGATGAGTTTGTGCTGCGCTTTCCCGAGGCGGGAACCTTGCTCGGTTACGGGGCTGGCGTGTTGCTGGCCCTATTGCTGGCGCTGCTGCATTTCGCTATCGCGAAAATATTGCTGAACATCCGCCTGCGGCGCGAGATCGAGTATATCGCCTACGAACATGAGGAGATGGCTGATACGGTCGCCGAGGCACGCCGTGAGGTCAGTGAGCTGAGCACGCTTGCATCCGATGGAGATGTGGCGCGCAGCAACTCCGAAATCGTTTCAGAGATGCGCGTTTTGCGCAGTCTCATCACCCAGTTGAATACCAGTCGTGGCAAAGGTGGTGCAAACCGCACCGGCACGGCTAAAAACGACTCGCTCACCGACACAACATCGCCGTTGGCGACGCCATTGCCTAACAACTTGAGCGATGATGAGGTTCTCGATATTACCCGACGCGCTCTCGAAGATAATCGTGTCGATCTCTATAACCAGCCGGTCGTCAATCTGCCGCAGCGCCAGTTTCGTTTCTATGAGTCATTTTCGCGGGTACGTGACGAGGACGGCGGCATCATTCTGCCGGAACAATATATCCCGATAGCGACGGCTAGCGGCCTGATCTCCACGATTGACAATCTATTGCTATTTCGCTGCGTCGAGCTCATTCGCCGGGTGCACCGTGATCAATCGAATCTCGGTTTTTTCTGCAATATCTCGCGCCATAGCCTGACCGATCTGGAGTTCTTTCCTCAGTTCGTCGATTTCCTTGAACACAATATTGAGCTCGCCGGGGTCCTTCACTTCGAATTCGGACAAGAGGACCTCGCCCTGCCCGAGGTTGAAACGAACCTCGAACGTTTGGCCACCCTTGGCTATACGTTTTCGATCGATCGCGTGAAATCCCTGAAGTTGGATATTGCAAGTCTTTCGCGTCGCCGCGTTCGTTTCATCAAAGTCGGTGTCAACACGCTGCTGTCCGAGCGTCGTCAAGCCGAAGCGCCGGTCCACATCAACGATCTAAGCGATGCGATGAAACGTGCACAGATCGCTCTAATTGCTGAGAAGGTCGAGATGGAATCGACGGTCATCGATCTGATCGATCGCAATGTGGGCTACGGCCAGGGCTATTTGTTTGGCGAACCTCGACCCCATCGATCTGAATTGTAGAAATCATGAGTAGCGCTGCGGTTCCGGTCGTCACGGGGATCGGTCATTGGGCCGATCGCTACGACGCGTTGATCCTCGATCTGTGGGGCGTCATCCATAACGGCCTCGCCGCGTATCCGGCGGTGCCAGACTGCCTCACGCACATGCGTGCCGCAGGTATGCAGATCCTTTTCCTTTCCAACGCGCCCCGGCGTTCGAAGGAAGTCGTCAAGCGACTAACCGAGCTCGGTATCCCACCAGATGCCTATGACCATATCGTCACCTCGGGTGACCTGGTCCGCGAGGCCCTGAGCACGCGGGATGATCCGTTCTACGCGGCGCTGGGGCGTGACTATTATCGCCTTGGCCCGGAACGGGATTGGGGCCTGATGGAGGACATGGACTATCACGCAGCCGCCTTCGAGGACGCATCCTTTGTGGTCAATACGGGATTGTTCGAGGACGATACCGAAACCGTCGCCGACTACGAGGCGTTTGTCGTGGCGGCGCTGGGACGCACTTTGCCGATGGTATGTGTAAATCCGGATCACTGGGTCATGCGGGGGGAGCGTTTGCTCCCCTGTGCCGGTGCGCTGGCGGAGGTGTATGAGCGGCGCGGTGGTCCCACGTCGTATCGCGGGAAGCCGTATGCGGCAGCCTATGATGCTTGTTTTAATGCCTTCGGCGACATAAAACGCGACCGCGTCCTGGCGATTGGGGATTCACTTCGTACCGATATCGCCGGTGCGCAAGCAGCCGGTATCGACGCCGTTTTTGTGACGTCTGGCATCCACGCCGCGTCGCTGGGCGCCGAGTCGGGAGGGCTTAAGGCTGCGTGTGCCGAAGCGGGTGCGTACCCTATCGCGGCAATGACTCACCTAGCTTGGTGAGGCTCGCGCCGACCTTCTACTTCATCGTCGGCATAACGAACTCGGCATTGGTGCGGATACCTGTCGGCCAACGTGCGGTTACTGTTTTCAGCCGGGTGTAGAAGCGCACGCCTTCGGGTCCGTGCATGTGATGGTCGCCGAACAAGGAGCGCTTCCAGCCCCCAAAACTATGAAACGCCATCGGCACCGGGATTGGTACGTTGATGCCGACCATGCCGATCTTGGCGCGGCTGGTGAAGGTGCGGGCGGCGTCGCCGTCGCGGGTAAAGATGGCCACGCCATTGCCGAATTCGTGGTCGTTTACCAAACCGAGCGCGGTCTCGAAATCTTCGGCGCGAACGACCGACAGCACCGGCCCAAAGATTTCGTCGGTGTAGATCTTCATATCGGCCGTGACGTTGTCGAACAGCGATCCGCCGATAAAGAATCCGTCCTCATAGCCTTGCAGCTTGAGGCCGCGGCCGTCTACCCGAAGCGTCGCGCCTTCTGTGACGCCGGTGTCGATATAGCCGGACACCCGATCGAGGTGGGCGCGTGTGACGAGCGGTCCCATCTCAGAGTCGGGATCGGTGCCGGGGCCAACCTTGAGACTACGCACCCGCGGTTCGAGCTTCTCGATAAGCTGGTCGGCAACGCCGCCCACCGTCACCGCGACAGAGACCGCCATGCAGCGCTCGCCGGCGGATCCGTAGGCCGAGCCGATCAGGGCTTCGGTGGCCTGATCGAGATCGGCGTCGGGCATGACAATCATGTGGTTCTTGGCGCCACCGAGAGCTTGGACCCGCTTCCCGGCATGGGCGGCGGTGCGGTAGATGTGCTCAGCGATCGGTGTCGAGCCGACAAAACTAATGGCATCGACGTCGCGGTGGCTGAGCAGCGCTTCGACCGCTTCCTTGTCTCCGTTGATCACGTTGAAGACCCCATCCGGCAGGCCGGCCTGGCTCAGCAGCTTGGCCATGCGAATGCCGACTGACGGGTCCTTTTCCGATGGTTTCAGAACGAACGTATTGCCACAGGCGAGGGCGACGGGAAACATCCACATCGGCACCATCGCTGGGAAATTGAACGGGGTGATGCCGACGCACACGCCGAGCGGTTGGCGCATCGACCAACTATCGATTTCGGTGCCGACACTATCGGTGTATTCGCCTTTGAGATGTTGCGGAATGCCGCAGGCGAACTCGACGACTTCGAGACCCCGGGTGATCGATCCTTTGGCATCGGCAATGGTCTTGCCGTGCTCGGCGGTAAGCAGGGCCGCGAGTTCGTCCATGTTCGCGCCGATCAGTTCACGGAAACGAAACATCACGCGCGCGCGTTGCAAGGGGGTGACAGCGGACCATTCGGGGAACGCGGCTGCGGCAGAAGTAACCGCGGCATCGACTTCGGCGCTGGTAGCAAACGGGACGTGTGCGGAAATTTCCCCGGTCGCGGGGTTGAAGATATCGCCGAAACGATCGCTTGTTCCCTTGACCGTCTTGCCACCGATGTAATGCGAGAGTTCGCGTACCGCCATCATCGTCCTCCGTGCGTTTTCTTGGCGGCAGCCTATGAAGCCGTCGAACGCGGCGCAACCCTGCGCCCGGCCGGCGATAGATCAGCGGCCCACAAAGAAAAACCGCCGGGACAAAGCCCGGCGGTTCTCAGTTTGGTGAATTCGGTAAATTAGAGCTGTCGTTCGAGCATCATCTTCTTTATTTCGGCAATCGCTTTGCCGGGGTTGAGGCTCTTGGGGCAGGTGTTGGTGCAGTTCATGATCGTGTGGCAGCGAAATAGTCGGAACGGATCCTCCAGTGCGTCGAGCCGTTCACCCGTCGCGTCGTCGCGGCTATCGACCAGCCAACGATAGGCCTGCAGGAGAATTGCCGGGCCGAGATAACGGTCGCCATTCCACCAATAGCTCGGGCAACTCGTCGAACAGGATGCACACAGAATGCATTCCCATAGCCCATCAACCTTTTCGCGCTCTTCGCGCGATTGCTTGCGCTCGGTGTCGGGCGGGGTCTCTGAGCTTTTCAGCCAGGGTTGGATTGAGGCGTATTGCGCGTAGAATGTCGTCAGGTCCGGTATGAGGTCCTTGATCACGGGCAGATGCGGCAGCGGATACACCTTCACGTCCCCGCCGACATCGTCGGTTGCCTTGGTGCAGGCGAGCGTATTGGTGCCGTCGATATTCATGGCACACGAGCCGCACACGCCTTCCCGACACGAGCGCCGGAAGGTGAGGGTCGGGTCCATCTCGTTCTTGATTTTGACGAGGGCATCGAGAACCATCGGTCCGCAATTGCCGACATCGACCTCATAGGTATCGACGCGCGGGTTTTGACCGTCATCCGGGTTCCAGCGATAAACCTTAAAATTCTTGACCTTGCTCGCGCCGTCGGGCGCCTTGTGGGTCTGTCCCTTTTTGACCTTCGAATTCGCCGGCAGTGTAAATTCAGCCATCTATTCAGTCCTCGGTTCGAAACCGTAAATTACTTGCGCTAAGCCAAACGCTTCGCTTAGTAAACCCGAGCCTTGGGCGGGATGTACTCTATTTCATCGGTCAGCGTGTAGGTGTGCACCGGCCTATAATCCATCCTTACCTCGCCCTTGTCG
>CAUZWH010000156.1:0-6957 GCA_963583675.1 Alphaproteobacteria bacterium | reverse complement strand
CCGGTTCCGAACAGTGCCAGTTCGCCGGATTTCATATCGGCCAGCGCGTCCTGCATTACCTTGGTGGTGCGCATCAGCAGCGAAATGCCGAAGGCGACGATCGTGAAACCGAGCTCGTAGAGGTCGTTCGGCTTGAGGATCGGCGTGCGCCCGCCTTCGAGCATGTTGGCGAGCTGCGGGACGTCGAAAGCCGCGCCAATCCGTTCGAGTTCGGGAATCGAGGTCGGCGCCTCGACGAAGATCCCATCGGCGCCGGCTTTGATGTAAGCCTCGGCGCGGCGTAGCGCCTCGTCCAAGCCGTATTTCTGGCGGGCGTCGGTGCGGCCGAGGATCCATAGGTCGCTCGAATCCTTGGCCGCCTTGATATGGGCAACGGCGCGCTCGATCGGAATGACTTCCTTGCCGGCCATATGACCGCAGCGCTTGGGTGAGATCTGGTCTTCGATCTGAATCGCCTGCGCACCCATGCGTTCATAAGTCTCGACAGTTTTAACCACGGTTTTGACGTCGCCATAGCCGTTGTCGCCGTCGACGAACACCGGCAGGTCGCAAGCATCGATGATGTCGCGTATGGCCGAACTCATCTCGCCGAGGCCAACCAGCCCGACATCGGGGATTGCATAGCGCGCGCCGACCAGCGGGAAGCCGCCGATCATATACGCCTTGAAGCCGGCGCGTTCGATCAGCCGGGCGCTTAAGGCGTCGTGCGCGCCGGGCAGGTAGAGCGGCTTTTCGCTGGCCACGAGATCGCGGAATGTGGGCGCCGTCATCGCTGCCTCCTTCGCTGCTTTTCGTTTCTCGGATGGACTATTGTCGCGCAACCTACTCCGACCGTTGGTCGCGACCAAGCAGCCGGTTATGATAGTCCGTGTAGGGGAGAACCGATGAAGATTGAGGCGCAAACACAGATGGATAGTGAGGCGCAAACGCAAATGGATAGTGGGGCGCAAGCGCCTGGCGAGATCGCCAGCCCGGCCGATTGGCGGGGTCCGGATATCTACGGGTCCAAACGCTGGATGCGCCAACTCTCGGATCACGCAATCGACGAGATCGACGCTGCGTTGCGTCACGCCCAGCAGGCCGGCATCGCCATCGGCGAGCTTAGCGCTGAGACCTTTCCGTTGCCGAGGTTCGCGGCCGATCTCGTGGCGATGCGCAATGAACTCGAGACCGGTCTCGGGTTACAGCTCTATCGTGGCTTCCCTACGGCGCGCTACAGCGTCGACGAATTGCGCATGATCTATTGGGGCCTGGCCAAACATATCGGCACCGCGGTAACCCAAAGCCACCGTGGCGACATCATCGGCGATGTCAGGGATATCGGGGTTGATACCAACAGTGCCAAAGGGCGCGGCTATACCAGTAATCAGCGGCTGATCTTCCATTGCGATTCGGCCGACGTCACCGGCCTGTTTTGCATCAACGCCGCGAAGTCGGGTGGGCGCTCGCTGATCGTTAGTTCGATCGCCATTCACAACGAGATTGCCCGCACTCGGCCGGACTTGCTAGCGGTTCTCCACGAGCCCTATATCTGGAGTTGGCAGGGGCAGGAGCGGGCCGGCGAGTTACCCTATTACTCCCAACCCATCTACGGCCTGCGCGCGGGCCATCCGGCCAGCCGCTATATCCGCGTCCACATCGATAACGCTCAGGCCTTCGACGCCGTGCAGCGTTTGACCGCCGCCCAAATCGAAGCTCTGGACCTGGTCGATACGCTGTGCGCGCGCGACGATTTCCATTTCCAAATGGACTTCGTGCCTGGCGATATCCAATTTCTCAATAACCACGTCACCTATCACGCACGCACGGCGTTTGAGGACCACGACGATGCCGCAGCCAAGCGCCATCTGATGCGGATGTGGCTTGCTGTTCCGAATAGCCGGCCATTGCCGGATGGGTTCGCGCCGTTTTATCGCGATGTCCGACCCGGCGTCGTCCGTGGCGGGTTTCCGTCGGCGGTTTCGCCACCGCTTTTTCAAACGCTCTGAGCCACGGAAAGAGTCGATATGACCGAACCCAGCACCGTTCCTGACAATACGGCGCCGCTGCATGCTTACGCCGAGCGCATAGCCGACAATAATCTCGCGCCGCTGTGGGAGCGCCTGCACACCCTGATTACACCGGAGCCGGCCAGTGCCGCGGTTGCCGCACTTTGGAAATATGACGAAATCCGGCCGCTGCTGATGGAAGCAGGTGAATTGATTGCTGCCAAGGAGGCGGAACGGCGCGTGCTGGTGCTTGAGAATCCAGGGCTCGAAGGCTTGAGCCGCATCACCACATCGCTCTATGCCGGGCTGCAGTTGGTGTTACCCGGCGAGGTTGCGCCGGCCCACCGCCATACGCCGACGGCGTTGCGGTTCGTCGTCGACGGCGAGGGGGCGTATACCGCGGTTGAGGGCGAGCGCACGGTGATGCACGAAGGCGACTTCGTGATTACGCCGAATTGGACCTGGCACGACCACGGCAACGAGAGCGACCAGCCGATGATCTGGCTCGATGGCCTCGACGTTCCTATGGTGCAGTTCTTTGATGCGTCGTTCGTCGAGCCCGGCGCCGATGACAGCCAACAGCTTCAGCGCCCGGAGGGTGATTCGCGGGCGCGCTATGGCTCAGGCTTGATGCCGGTTGGCCGCGTGCCGACCAGCCATGCCTCGCCGATCGTCAGCTATCCTTACGCCCGAACCCGCGATGCGCTCGAACAGATGCGCCGGGCCGAGGAGTGGGATCCGCATCACGGTTTGCGCCTGCGTTACACCAATCCCGACAACGGTGACTACGTGCTACCGACCATCGGCACCTTTATCCAGCTGCTGCCCAAAGGCTTCGAAACCGCAAATTACCGATCGACCGACGGCACCGTATTCTCGGTCGCCGACGGCAGCGGCCGCACCATCGTCGGTGACCAGGTGTTGGAATGGAAGAAGCGCGATACCTTCGTCATTCCGAGCTGGCGCTGGCACCGCCATATCGCGGACGACGAAGCCGTGCTGTTCAGTTTCTCCGACCGTCCGATTCAAGAGAAAGTCGATTTATGGCGCGAGGAATTGGGGTAGGGGCGCGCTAGCTACTTACGCTTTTCAGTTGCCCCTCACTATTTTCGATCACCCCCTCACCCCAGCTCCCTCTCCCCTTGTGGGAGAGGGAGCTGGGGTGAGGGGCTTCTTTAACCAATTTCATAATCCTGACAATAAATGGCAGGATTATATCCTAATCTCGCCTCCCCAGGATTAGGAGGGCTTTCGATGGCCCGTTCCGAACGATTGCTTGAGTTGATTCAGGCGCTGCGGCGGCGCCGGCGGCCGGTTAGTGCGGCGGAACTCGCCGATGAATTATTGGTCTCGATGCGCACCATCTACCGCGACATCCAGACGTTGATCGGGCAGGGCGCACCGATCGAGGGTGAGGCCGGCGTTGGTTATGTGTTGAAGCCAGGATTCTTCCTGCCGCCGCTGATGTTTGCCGACGGGAGATCGAAGCGTTGGTACTGGGGTCGCGCTGGGTCGCGCAACGAGCGGACGAACCGTTGGCCAAAGCGGCGCGCAACGCATTGGCTAAAATCGCTGCGGTTCTGCCGCGCGATTTGCTCGATGGCTTTGAATCGTCGGGCCTGTTCGTCGTCGCAGCCCAACCGCAAGCGCACGATAGCGTCGATCTTGCCCCGTTGCGGGAAGCCATTCGCCGCGAGCATAAAATCCGCATCATCTATGAAAGCAAGAACGCAGACCGCACCGAGCGCATAATATGGCCTATTGCCGTAGCGTTCTTTGAACGGGTGCGCTTGCTAACGGCCTGGTGCGAGTTACGCCAGGACTATCGTAACTTCCGCACCGATCTCATCGTTGACTTGAAGCCGCTCGGCGAACGCTACCCGCGACGACGCCGGGCGATGCTCAAGGAATGGCGCGACGCCGAAGGCTTCACCGCACAGGAATAACCATACTGACAGAAACGGTCATCATGACGGGCAATACTCCTGGGATCAAAACAATATCAAGAGGAGAGCTTCCATGAGTGATCAAGTTCGCAACAGCGTCGCCGTCTGGTTCGAGATCCCAGCAGCCGATCACGATCGCTGCGTTGGATTTTACGAAGGGTTATTCGGGGTCGAATTGCATCACCAAGAGATGGGACCGATGAAGTTGTCGATCTTCCCCTATAACGATCCGGGGATTTCAGGATGCGTACAGAGCGGTCCCGATGCGAAGCCGGGCGGCGAGGGGTCGGTGGTCTATCTCAATTGCGACGGCCGGCTTGATACGGTCATAGGTCGGGTTAAGAAACTCGGCGGACGCGTCGCCACGCCCAAAACCGCACTGCCGGAGGGCATGGGCGCATTCGCGTATATCTTCGATACCGAAGGCAACCGGATCGGTTTGCACGAAGCCGCCTAACGGCGTTGGTTGGGGAGGTCGCGTGAACGCGGCCTCTCCAGCTAACCGATTTGCGCCGCTTCGTATTCAGCGACGAAGCGTGGTGCAATATCGCGCAGGCGGTCGTGGGTCATGCGGCCCGATCGTGTCATGTAGGAATAGGCGAGCGGGTAGGGGGCCAGGTGCATCAGGTCGCCAAAGCTTTCGTACCAGGAAAAACTGCCGGCGGCGCCGGCCAGGATCTTGTCGACGATCGGCCGCCGGGTTGTCTCGAATCGGGCCAGCGCTACGGGAACGTCGTTACCTGTTTCGGCGAACGCGCGGGCCAGGAAAATGGCGTCCTCGAGCGCGAGCCGGGTGCCCGATCCGATTGAAAAGTGCACCGTGCGCAGGGCATCGCCAATTAGTACGACGTTGCCATGGGTCCAATGCTGGTTGGTAACGACCGGAAAGTTGCGCCACAGCGAATTGTTTGAAACCAGCGGGTGGCCGCCGAGATCCGCAGCAAAGATCTTCTCGCAAATACGCCGGCTGTCAGCTTCCGACATCGCCGCAAAACCGGCACGTTGCCAGGTAGCTGCTTCGCACTCGACGATGAAGGTGCTCATCGCCGGGCTGTAGCGGTAGTGGTGGGCGACGAACGCGCCGTGATCGGTTTCACGGAATGTGAGCGTCAGCGTGTCGAATAACTGCGCGGTGCCGTACCACACGAACTTATTTGAGAGGTCGGCGACCTCGGGCCCGAACTGATCCCCCAGTTGGCTGCGGACGACCGAGTTGACGCCGTCGGCGCCGACAATCAGGTCGGCGTCGATCCCGGCGATGCTGTCGACCGGTGATTTGTACACGACGTCAATGCCGGCTTCGGCGCAAAGACCTTGCAGCAGCGATAGAAGTTCGAGGCGGCCGATCGCAGCGAACCCATTGCCATCGATCCCGATTGCACGGTCACGATGCACGATCGTCTGCTCCGGCCATCGTTCCATGGCCGCGGTCAGCGCCGCGTAGAATTCACCGTCATCGCGTTCGAGGAAGCCGAGGGCGCCCTCCGAGAACACCACACCGAACCCGTAGGTGGCGTCGCGGGGGTTTTGCTCGATGACGCGAATTTGGTTGGCCGGGTCTTGACGCTTCATCAGCAGCGCGAAGTAAAGGCCAGCCGGGCCGGCGCCGATGATGGTGATATTCATGCAGGTGGTGCGTCGTCCGCCGTTGTTGCTGTCGCGTCTTGAGCCTGTTGGGCGAGCCGGTGTCGTTCGCGCACCAACGATTGGTTGGTAATCCAGACGCCGGAAAAGATCAGTCCCATCGCCAGCAGCATCGGCCAAACGAAGGATTCGTCGAGGAACAGGATGCCCCACAGCACCGCGAGCGGCGGGATCATGTAGTTGGTGAGCGAGGCAAAGGTGACGCCAACCGAAGTCACCAGGTGGAACAGCACCATATAGGCGGCGGCGGTCGACAACACCGCGAGCACGACGACCGCGCCCATCGCTTCCCACGACGGATTGATCGACAACGGTTGTTCGACGATAAAGCTAAGGATGAAGCTGATGACGGCGCCGGCGATCATGACGTGGGCGCCGATTGCGGCTACCGACACCCCGCGCAGGCGCCGCGTCAACATGTTGGAAAATACGTAACTGACTACGCCGCCCAGCATTGCCCCGAGGCCGATCGCGTCACCGCCAACCCCGGCTATTTCGGGTGGCCCGAGGAGTAGCAGCAAGCCGGCCAAGCCGAGCCCAACGCCAACCAGCTTGGCTGGCGATATTTTCTCGTCCTTGGTGGCAATGTGGCCCATCAGCACGGTCAACAGCGGGCCGGCGGCAACCGGGATTGATGCGAGCCCGCTGCTGATGCGGGATTCCGCATAAACCAGCGCGTTGAACGGAATCACCAACGCGAACAGGGCAATCGCGCCGAAATAGAACCAGGTAGAGCTCGGCGTCGACAAGCGTTCGCCGCGTGCATAGAGGTAGACAACCACGACCGCCGCGGCGATAGCGAGACGGATTGCCGTCATCGTCATCGGCGGAATTTCAAGCGCCACCTTGACCATGCCGAAGGTAACCGACCACAGCAGAGCGAGGATAATCAGCCAACCGATATTGCGATACGCGTGCATCGGCGGAGGGTAGCAGATCGCGTACACCGCACACATATGGGTTGGTCGGGTTGGTCGCCCGGTAAGGGCTCGATGGAGGCAGCCACTCGCGAGACACTAGCGCCGCCATGTTCATTCATCCCAAGTCCAAGAACCGCCCCTTCCATTGGGGTCCGTTCCCACTGGAAATGTTGCCGCGCAACGAAAGTATGATCGAGGTCGAGTCCGACCGACCTCAGATCGACGCAAGTAATGCCAGCAATCTTATCGATCAGCGCACGACATCAGGATTGCTGGTCGATGCGGTCGATCGCTATCGCGAGATCTATGCTGGCTTCGTCGATGGTGAGGTGGCGCCGGCGCAAGCGCCGCTACCGGATGATCTCGAGAGCCGCACGGTCGACATCAAGGGCGCTGCGTATTTCATGGACGCGAACCAGGTTGGCATTTGCCGGTTGCCGGAGCGCGCGTGGATGAGTG
>CAUZWH010000155.1:0-6957 GCA_963583675.1 Alphaproteobacteria bacterium | reverse complement strand
AGTTCGTGGGAAACCGTCGACAATTTCTTTACCAACGACCCGCCGACCGCGACGGATATCTCCAACATGAACAACTTCCGCGATCTGGTGCAGCCGCAGGATATTCCCCCGATGGAAGCGCAACAGCGCGGTGTGCACTCCCGCGGCTACACGCAGGGCCGTCTGATGGTCGACGAAGAGCGTACCTGGCGCTCGGAGCACGGCGTCCACCATTTCAATCGTCTGTGCTGGGAAGCGGTCAACGATGGGGCCAATTACGAAGTCGAAATAGGGACCGCGAAATGACCGGAACACCGCCGACCGCCGATTTCAAAAGCAAATTTCATCCCGATCCCGAGCTCTCCTACACCTTGCCGGGCTATTACTATTATGACCCGGAGGTTTATGCCCGCGAGGTCGCGGGGGTCTTCCTCAAGTCGTGGCTGCTAGTCGGCTATCTCCACGATCTCGAACAACCCGGCAACTTCGTTACACAGGATCTACTCGATCAGAGCGTTTTCGTTGTGCGCGGCAAAGATGGCGCCTTGCGGGGCTTTCACAACGTGTGCATGCACCGTGGGCACGAACTCGTGAAAGGGAAGGGCAGCAAGACGATTTTCACTTGCCCCTATCATGCGTGGTCCTACGACACCGAGGGTAAGCTGAAAGCGGCCGGCAACTCCGGGAACGTCAAGGGCTTTGATTTCGACGAACTCAGCTTGAAGCCGGTTCGCGTCGATACGCTGCTCAACATGGTGTTCATCAACTTCGATCCCGATGCGCGGCCGATGGGCGAGCTATATGCCGGATTAGAAGCTGAGGTTCGCGACGTATTGCCCGGTTACGACGATCTCAAGCTCTTTCGCACCGACCCTTACGAGTTCAAGTCCAACTGGAAATTCATTTTCGATGCGATGGAGTGCTACCACTGCCCTTCGCTCCATCCCCAGGCCATGGGTCCAAACGCGTACTACAAGCCGAGCTTCGAAATAACCAATCATGAGCATTGGGCGTTACACATCATTCGCGGTAACCCGGAAGTCATCAGTGGCGAAGTCGAAGGGTCGATTGCCTACGACCTGCGATCCGATCATCCGATTCAGGACGTGTATATCTGGTGGATGTGGCCCAACATTTACCTGACCGTTCACCAGGGCAACCCCAACATGAAAATCCTGTTCGGCATGCCCAGTGCCGTCGACTATTGCTGGGAGACGGTCGATAACTTCCTGCTGGGTGATCCGCCGAGCGACGAAGATATCTCGAACATCGATAATTTCCGCGACAATATCCAAGCCCAGGACTTGTTGGCGATGGAAAGCCAACAACGCGGCGTCCATTCGCTCGGTTATACCCAAGGCCGCCTCATGGTCGATCCCGACCGTTCATGGTCGAGCGAGCACGGCGTTCACCACTTCAACAAGATGGTTTGGGAAATCGTCAACGGCCCCAACTACGAGGTTGACGTCGAGGCCGGATAAGGCGGCGGCCGCCTTCGCTCGGCATGGCGTTGATCTAGGTCAATTGGTCCTAGGCGTAACGCGATAAGAAATAAGTCTCAGTCTTCGGAATATTACCATGGCCAAACACATCAACTGCGGACGACTTTTTGACGGCCTCGGGACGGACGCTCGGATCGACCAAACCATCGTGGTCGACGGTGATACCATCAGCTATGTCGGCCCATCAAAAGGTGCGCCTGCCAAAACCAGCGTCGACGAGACGGTCGACTGCGGCCCCTATCTTGTATTCCCGGGCTTGATCGACGTTCACACGCACCTCACCTATGGCAACGCGATGTGCGAGGAGGATATCGATCTTTACGCACCGATCGAATTCCGTGCCTTGCGTGGGTTGATCAACGCCCAACGCCTAATTGGCGCCGGCTACACATCGATGGCCGATCCTGGCGGGTCGACGCGGGTTGCGGTCTCGATTCGCGATGCGATTAATGCCGGCCTCTTCAAGGGGCCGCGGATCACCTGTTCAGGTGCGTATATCACCACCCGCCAGGGACTCACCGATTGGTATCCAAGCTGGTTTGGCCAGCCGGAGACATCGATTGGCCATCTTGTGCGCAATCTCGACGAAGCGATTGAGGAGGTGCGCGTCCAGATCAAAGACGGTGTCGATTTTATCAAACTCGCGATGGATGGTCGTCAGCGCAACAATCGAGGCGAACAAGTCGCGGCGTTCAATCAAGCCGAGACCGAGGCGATCGTCGGTGAGGCCCATCGATTGGGCAAGAAAGTGGCCGCGCATGCTTGGGGCAAGGAAGCGACCCTGTATTGCGCGCGGGCCAAGGTAGATCTCATCTTTCACGCGTTCATGATGGATGATCGAACGCTGGACGCCGTTGTCGACAGCGGTAGCGCGATAGCGCCGACCTTGACCTTGCCCTACCACATCAACATTTTTCTGCAGCCGACCGATCCCGGCTTCACCTATGAGCGCTCCGAGGCGTTTCGCCGCTTCTGGGAGCCCGCCTGCACGATCTTGTCGAAAGCCCGTGAAGCCGGCGTGACCTTTATGACTGGCACCGATTCTGGATTTTCAGGCACACCATACGGCGAATGGCACGCCCGAGAGATCGAGATATTCGTTAAATACCTCGGCTTCACCCCGGGCGAGGCGCTGCGTTGCGCAACCTCGGTCAGCGCCGAGTTCCTCACGCGCGGCGAACAGGTCGGTGCCCTTGAGGTTGGACGGAAGGCCGATTTTGTGGTGTTCGATGGGGATCCGTTGAGCGATGTCAGCCAGATCCTCGAAAAAAACCGATTCAATCAAGTGTGGCTGGCGGGCGAACCAATCGAGCTCAAATTACCGCCCCTTGAACGCAAGGGCGTCAGCGATTTTTCCTACAAGATGTGGCAGGATATCTACGATCAGGACCACGTCACCGAACTACGAAGCCAAAAGCGCACCCGCCAAATTGCTACGGCGGCTGAGTAGCCCGTCGCTTGCTGAGGTGGCGTCCATCGGTCACGATGGCGGCATAATCTGGCTTAGAACTGCAACCCTGCACTAAAGGAGTCCGTCCGTGGCAACGGAATCTCTCGTCGTGACCCCGAAAAGTCGATTCCACCCCGATCCCGAACTCTCGGCAACGTTGCCTGGCTATTACTATCATGACGCCGATATCTACGAACACGAAAAACAGGAGATCTGGTTTAAGACCTGGCAGTTCGCCGGCTACATCTCGGATTTACAAGATCCCGGCGACTACATCACCGCAGATCTTCTCGATCAGAAGATCTTGGTCAGCCGTGGGAAGGATGGGACGTTGCGTGCGTTCTACAATGTTTGCATGCATCGCGGCCACATCCTCGCGGAGGGCAAGGGCAATAAGTCCATCTTTACCTGCCCGTTCCATGCCTGGTCCTACGACACCACCGGTGCACTCAAGGCGGCGGGCAACGCGGAGAACGTGGCCGGTTTCAGGCTTGAAGACTTCACATTGTCCGAGGTTCGGGTCGAACAGCTCGGCCACATGGTGTTCGTTAATCTATCGCCCGAAGGACCGGCGCTCAGCGATATCTGTGGGGACATCGTCAGCGAATTTCGTGCCACGGTGCCGAGGTATGATGACCTCTACAACTACCGTCGCGACCGCTATGACGTTAAAGCCAACTGGAAATTAGCGTTCGATCAGATGGAGTGTTACCACTGCCCCGTCCTCCATCCTCAGATCATGGGCAAGGATGCTTATCTCGAACCGTCGTTCGAGATCACCGCGCATGAATTCTGGTCAACCCACCTCACCCGCGGCAACAAGAAGGTGATCAGTGGCGAAAAGGGTGATCTACCTTACGATTTCGGTCCTGATGAGGAGATAAACAACAGCGCTATCTGGTGGATTTGGCCCAACCTCATATTCGTCGCCCACCGCGGCCCCTCAAACCTCAAGACCATGCATATTGTCCCCGATGGGCCAGAGCGGTTCATTATGCACATCGACAACTTCCTGGCCGACGATCCGCCACAAGAGAAAAGTCTTTCGAACATCAACTACAATCGCGATGTGTTGCAGCCGCAAGACCTTGGTGCGATGGCGCAGCAGCAACTTGGGTTGCACGCCCGAGGCTATTTCCAAGGCCGGTTGATGGTCGACAAGGAGCGCACTTGGCGCAGCGAGCACGGTACGCACCATTTCGATCGCCTGGTATGGGAAGCAATTAACGGGTCCAACTACGAGACCGCGTAGGTCGGCCCCGCGAGGTTCGATAAGGAGGATCTAATGTCGCTCAGCGCAGCAGAAAAACGCCTGCACCCGAAGCTAAAGTTTTCGCCCGATGCGGCGCGTTCAGCAACATTGCCGGCGTACTACTACTACGATCCCGACGTGTACGAGCGCGAGAAACAGGAGATCTTCTATAAAACCTGGCAATACGTTGGTTATCTAAAGGATCTTCAAAAAGCTGGCGACTACATCACCGCCGATATCATCGATCAGAAAATCCTGGTGGTGCGCGGTAAGGATGACAAGCTCCGTGCCTTCTACAACGTCTGCATGCATCGTGGGCACGTACTCGCCGAGGGCAAAGGCAACAAGACGATTTTTACCTGTCCATTTCACGCTTGGTCTTACGATGCGACCGGTGAATTAAAAGCGGCGGGTAACGCCGAGAACGTCGCCGGCTTCGAGCTTACGGATTTCCATCTCAGCGAAGTTTTAGTCGAGACGTTTGGCGGCATGGTCTATGTCAATCTCGATCCCTCCGCGCCCACGCTCCACAGCATGGCTGGCGGCCTCGAAAAAGAGTTCCAAGCGCTGGTGCCACGGTTTCACGAACTCACTTATGCGCGCACCGACGTGTTCGACATCGAATGCAACTGGAAGTTCGTGTTCGACCAGATGGAGTGCTACCACTGCCCGCATATCCATCCTCAGATCATGGGCCGCGACGACTCCTATCTCGAGCCGAGCTTCGATATCACGGCGTATGACTACTGGTCGCAGCACTTCGTCGCGGGCAACAAAGAAAACATCGATGCCGGTAAAGCCGATCTGCCCTACGACTTCTCAATCCACGGCGATGATGTGCTTAAGGATGCCTACATCTGGTGGCTGTGGCCCAACAGCCTGTGGGTGGCGCACCATGGGATCAGCAACTGGAAGCTGATGCATGTGTTGCCGACCGGACTGGAAACCTGCAGGCAAACCGTTGACTATTTCTTTCTCAATGATCCACCAACCAAAGGTGAGGTGGAGCTGATGGATTACTTTACCGACGTGCTCCAGCGCCAGGACATCACGTCGATGGAAAACCAGCAGCGCGGCGTTCACTGCCGCGGCTACTCGCAAGGCCGATTAATGGTGGACGACGAGCGAAGCTGGCGTAGCGAGCACGGCACTCATCATTTCGACAAGCTGTTGTGGGAAGCGGTGAACGGGCCGAATTACTGACTTTGCGCCGCGGGGTCGCAGACCCGACGGGCTGAGTTCGCTCGCATCTCATAGAGGTGGGAGATCGCAACTGCCCATTGATTTCCTCTGATATCTGCTAGCCTTGCAACGCCGAGATGGTCGAGCAATGTCGCCAGCATCGCATCCCGCCTTCGCCCGTTGAGCCACGCCGCATTTCGGGTCAGCTCTTCAAGCACAAATACCTGCTGCGGCGAAATTGGCCGGGTTGTGTGTTCGCTCTGTTTTGTTGCCAGTCTCTGAACTGTTTTCAGTTCGGCCTGGATCGCGTGGGTCCGTCGTAGCAAACGATCTTTCTCCGCGACTAGGACCGTCGTTGCAGGAGAGCCGTTAGCGCTAGCGAGGGACGTCTTGAGGCTCGAGTTCTCCGTGCCAAGTTCGATGATGGCGGAGGCGATAACCGCGGCGATCAGGAGCGCAAGACCGCCACCACCGAGCACCTTATAGGAGCGCCACGGGCGATTGCGTTCCGCGCCCTCTAATATGTTACGAACTTCCTCCAAGTTGTCGGCGTTTTGCACGGCCTTAACCTTAGCGGGTATTTCTAAGTCGCTAACTCTACCAACGCGTTAATGTCTCGCACGTTCAATAGCTTTTCAAGGTCAGGCTTTTTCCCGCGACCAGTTCGGTCATATTTCTCACGCGCCGTTCGATACAGGTGCAGCACGAGCTTTGCTTTCTTGTCGGGATGGAGGATGAGCTTTCGCTTCAATACATATCGCTCAGTCGCCGCAATCACGCCTTGCATCAGCAACTCGTCCAGCGACACGATAGCGACGCGCGCCGCTATTTCTGCGTCGTCGAGGCCCGCGAGTGCATAAATTTCGCCGCGCTGAATGGGCGGGTCGCCGCGTCCCTCGAGCGCATCTGCAAAGCGCTCGGCAACTTCGAGCGGGAGATATTTACGTTTGAACAGCCGCGGGCTCTCGTAATGCTGATAACTCGACCCGTTCCGAAATCCGACCGCCGTGGCCATCTGTTGAATCGTCAACCCCCCGCGCTTGCGAAATTTCCGCAGCGCGCTGGTGACCCGCGCTCCATCTCTGGTTGCCATTCCCCATAATACGTTTTTTCCGTATTTCCCATACTGCAAAAACGTCGAACTATGTAAAAACAGGCTAGATCCGCCAGAGCGCTATGAAGATTAGCGCGGTCTGCCATAATAAAAACGTTAAAAGTAATAATATTTTCTACGGGGTTAGGGGGAATTTTGAAGAACCAACTTAAGAAGCGTTTTCGCGACGGCCAGCCGGCGTTCGGCGCGTTTCTGACCCAACCAAGTGTTGGGGTGGCTCAGCTATTGGCCGCAAGCGGGTTGGATTGGCTGATGATCGATCTCGAGCATGGAATGATAGATATTTCGGCAATGCACGCGATGGTCGCAGCAACCGCTGGCACGTCCTGCACGCCACTGGTACGCACGCCGCTCGACGATCATGGATTGATTGAGCATGCACTTGATGCGGGTGCGCACGGATTGGTTTTTCCGACGATTTCCACGCCCGAGGCGGCTGCGGGGACCGTTACGGCGATGCACTATCCGCCCGATGGCC
>CAUZWH010000154.1:0-6959 GCA_963583675.1 Alphaproteobacteria bacterium | reverse complement strand
CGCCTTTTGCGGCTGCTCCCCTTGCGGGAGAGGGATGGGGTGAGGGGTTCTCGCGGGCGCACTACCCTCTCGGCAGAAACGCTAAAGCGTTTCGCCTGCCGGGTGGATGGAACGCCTACGGCGTTCCGTCCGATTTTGTCATCGCCGAGTGGATAGGGTCGCCCTCGAAGGGGGGGAATTGGTGGTAGTCCTCGCGCAAGACCTTGCGGACATCGGATTGGAGCGAGGCATTGAGCGCGTCGAGGGTGGCGAACGAAACATCGCAGATCAGCATGTGATCGGCCGGGGTTGTCGCTAGCGGCGATGTCATGTCGGTCGGGGTGTAGAGCACGGTCGCGCGGATACCGGGCAATTGCCCGAGCAGCGGCGGGTGGTGCGCCGTGTAGTAGGCGATGAAGCTGTCGCGATCGGCGGCGGTGTTGGGGTAGGTGACAAAATAGGCGGTCTCGCCGAGCGGGTCGCGGCCCCATGGATCGGGCGTGGTCGGATATTGCACGCCTAACATGACCTCGTCGCGCACACTGCCCTTGAATGCAGGCAGCTGGGCCGGCTCGGCAAAGTTGAGTTTGTCGGCATTGGCTTCGAGCGCGGCGAACAAGGCGCCGACGCTATTGAACTCGGTGCGGCACAACAGGAAGGGGCCGGCTGCGTCGTCAAGATAGGGATCGTCGTAGTTGCCCTGGGTGTAGAGCAGCACCGAGCGCACGCCCGGCAGGCCGGCAAGCTCAGCACCGAAGCGGTCGCGAAAGGCGTCGCGGAACGCGATCGGATCGTTGGTAGTACCCTCGTAATAAAGGAAATGTGAGGCGCGCATAGTGGTCGCTGTCCCGCTCTACCAGCTACTGGCTTTATGACGCCTTGAGCTGGCGTTCGCGGCGCACCGCAACGAGGCGGTCGATCAGTTCGCCGGCACGGTTAGCGCGGCTGCGCATTTCCTCGATTGCTTCGATCTCGCCGCCGCTGGTGAAATCATTAATGATTTTCTTGTAGGCACGCACCGTATCGGGCGGATACATGGCAATGCGCTCCGCGAAGGCGCCGGCTCGCACCAGCAATTCCGCCGCCGGCACGACCTCGTCGACCAGGCCTTTGGCGTGCGCGGTTGCAGCGTCATAGGGCTCCCCGCCGATCAGCAGGTGCTTGGCGGTGCTGGGCCCGGCTAGGGTGACCATCTTGGTGATCGCGTCGAGCGGGTAGACGAGGCCGAGCGAAACCGCCGGAATTCCAAATTTGAGGTCGGCGGCGGCGATACGGATGTCCGCCGTCATCGCCAATTGGACGCCGCCGCCGAGACAAGCGCCACGCATCGCGGCAATGATCGGCACCTCGATAGTCGCGAGTGCGGCTACCGCCTGCTCAAGCATATCTTCCATCTCGTAGACCGAATCGAGGATATTGTCGGCTTCGGTCATGGCATCGAAATCGCCGCCGGAGCAGAACGCGCGCTCCCCTTCCCCCTTCAGAATAACAACGCGAATATCCCGATTGGCGACGATGATGCCGGCGATATCGCGCAGCTGGCGGGTCATCGACAGATCGAAGCTGTTGCGCTTGTCGGGATTATCGATTGTGATTGTCACGACGGTCGAATCGAGGTCGATATGTACGGAACCGGTCATCCCAACAACTCATTGTTCTAGGGAAATGTATGGCGCAAACCTCCTACGCAGCCGGCATGGTGTCAACCGCGCGCTTTCGAAATGAGCGGGGCTGATAATCCCATGACTGCTGACGCAGCCGAACGGGTACAACAGCTCGCGCTGGCCTATTACGGTATCGAATTTAGTGCCGCACGGGCGTCTGAAATCGCGGCCGAACTTGAGCGCCTGGAGCTAATGACACGCGACGGGCTCGGACCCACCGATTTCAACAGCGAGCCCAGTGCCGGGTTCCGGCGAGTGCTGCTCGCATTGGCCCGCGAGGATTCGCAGTGAGTGCCGTGGATATCAGCGATCTAACCGAGCTTACGCTGGTCGACGCGGCTGACGGACTGCGGCGGCGCGCCTTCTCCTCGCTCGAACTCACCGATGCCTGCCTGGCCCGGATCGACCGCGCCCAGCCGCAGCTGAATTGCTTCATCTCAATCGATCCCGAGCGCGCCCGCGATCAAGCACGGCAGGCGGATGCGGCTAATGGCACCGGCCTGCTCGCCGGGGTGCCGCTCGCGCACAAGGATATGTTTTACCGGCGCGGGCGGATCTCGACCTGCGGCTCGAAGATCCGCCGCGATGTGGTGGCCGACATTACGGCAACGGTACTAAACCGATTAGACGACGCCGGCGCGCTCGAGATCGGCACGCTCAACATGTCGGAATTCGCGGCCGGTGCGACCGGCCATAACGTGCATTTCGGCGATTGCGTAAACCCTTGGAAGGCGGGCTACGCACCCGGCGGATCGTCGAGCGGCTCGGGCGCCGCGGTGGCGGCGCGGCTGGTGTTTGGCGCGCTCGGCTCCGACACCGGCGGATCCGTACGATTGCCGGCCTATTTCTGCGGATTGGCCGGGTTGCGCCCCACCTATGGCCGGGTCAGCCGGTTCGGCGCGATGCCGCGATCGTGGTCGGCCGATGCGGTGGGGCCACTGGCACGTACGGTGCGCGATGCGGCGAGACTGTTGCAGGTGATCGCCGGCGCCGATGCCAACGACCCGACCAGCGAGCAGGTCGCCGTGCCCGACTATGAGCAGACCATCGAAAGCTCGCTCAAGGGCTTGCGGATCGGCCGCCCGACCAATTTCTTCTACGATAATCTCGATGACGAGCGGCGCGCGATGCTGGACGCGAGCCTGGCGGTGCTGCGCGAGCTCGGTGCCCAAATCGTGGAGATCGAGGTGCCGGATTTAGCGCCGCTGTTTGCTGCCGCCCAACTCGTGCTTAAGGCCGAGGCCACTGCGTTGCACGAGACCTGGTTGGTCGAACGGCCCGATGATTACGCGCTCGGCATCCGCACCGAAATGGAGGCCGGGTTGTTCATCCCGGCGACCCGCTATATCGCGGCATTACGCCAACGCGGCGCCGTGTTGGCCGAATTCGCCAAGGCGGTGTTTGGCGAGGTCGATGTGTTGCACACCCCGGTCTACGAATACCCGACGCCGTCCCTGGCCGAATGTAACCCGGATTCGGCAGCCGGTGCGGCCAAGATCATGGCCACCTTCGGCCGCTGCACCCGGCCGTTCAGTTTCCTCGGCCTGCCGGCACTGACGGTCCCGGCCGGATTTACCGATGACGGCCTACCGACCGGATTTCAACTGGTCGGGCGGCCGTTCGCCGAAGCTGCAATCCTAAACGTCGGGCACCTCTATCAGCGGGAAACCGACTGGCATGAGCGCGCACCGGCGTTAGTGTAGAAAATAAGGGGGGGGGGAATGAAGGGAGCACAGGTAGGAGAGAGTCAAACGCTCGGCGTTACGAGAGGCAGCCGAGTCCTTCGGCGTGCGCGACCCTTTCGGCAGAAACGCCAAGTGCGTTTCGCCTGTCGGGTAGTCAAAACTCAAACGAGTTTTGACTGATGAAAGCGATCCATTTCTCTGCCTATGGCGGGCCCGAGGTGCTTACCTATGGTGAGTTTCCCGAGCCCGAGCTAGCGCCGGATCAGGTGTTGATCGAGGTCCATGCGGTGAGTGTGGCGCCGAGCGATTGGCTGGTGCGGGCCGGACATCTGCAACATATATTCCCCCAGACGTTCCCGACCATACCGGGGCGCGATGGGTCGGGCGTAGTGGTAGAGGTCGGTGCGGCTGCAGATTTCGCACGCGTCGGTGACGAAGTGGTGTTCAAGGTCGGCCACGTCGAGCTCGGCAGTTATGCCGAATTGATCGCCAGGCCGCGCGACATGGTGGTCGCCAAACCGGCCAACGTCAGCCACGTCGAGGCGGCGTCGGGCGGTCATGCCGGCACCTGCGCCTGGATCGGGCTGGTGCGCGAGGCGCAGCTCGGTGCGAAGATGAAAGTGCTGATCCATGGCGGCGCTGGCGCGATCGGCGGGCTTTCGTTGCAGCTCGCCAAGCATCTTGGTGCGACACCGATTATCACCACCTGCCGGGCCGCGAATGTCGACTACGTGCGTAGCATCGGCGCCAATGTCGCGATTGCCTATGACGAGGAAGACTTCCGCGACCACGTGCAAAACTGTGCTGTCGTGTTCGACCTGGTTGGCGGCGTCGTCCACGACCGCTCCTACGCAGTGCTGAAGCCCGGCGGGGTGATGACTTGGCTAATCGCGGAACCGTTCGAAAGCCGCGCCAGTAAGTTCGACATGGTCGAACGTCAGGCGGTGATCGACGACGATCCGGCGGCCTTGCAAGCGGTGATGGAATTGCTCGGTGCCGGCGCGCTGAAGCCGCAGGTCGTCAAGGTGATGCCGCTCGCGGCGGCGGCCGAAGCACAGGCCTTGCTCGAAGCGGGCGCGGTGAGCCGCGGGCGGATTGTGCTTGAGGTGCGGTGAGGGTGATTGACGCATTAGATTCTCCCTCTCCCAATATTGGGAGAGGGTTGGGGTGAGGGTTATTCCGAAAATGAACTAATGCCAAACGAGTTTGCCAAACGCCTTCGCCGCGACCAAACCGATGCGGAACGTTTGCTATGGGCGCGACTGCGCGACCGGCAACTCAACGGCTACAAGTTTCGCCGTCAAAGACCAATCGAGCGCTATGTCGTCGATTTCGTTTGCATCGAACGGCGCCTCGTCGTCGAACTTGACGGCGGGCAGCACGCCGAGCAAATGAGCAAAGATGACCTGCGAACGGCAGAGATTGTACGACGTGGCTTCCGAGTCATACGTTTCTGGAATAACGATGTGATCGCGAATATCGAGGGCGTGCTGGAAGCTATCGCCGTTAAGTTGAGCGAATAACCCTCACCCTAGCCCTCTCCCAATATTGGGAGAGGGGAAACTGCCTGCTATCATAGGCGCACATCTGAAGTTTTTGGCGAGGACATCATGGATGAAGCGCGTATCAAGGTTGGGTTGATCGTGCCATCGTCAAACACGACGGTGGAGTGGGATTTTCAGCGGCTAATGCCCAAGCATGTATCGCTGCACAGCGCGCGGATGTGGCTGACCGGTTCGGGCGCCGAAGGGTTGCCGCGCATGAATGAGGATATGGAAGTCGCGGCAAGCCATTTGGGTTCGGCGGCGGTCGACCTCATCGTCTATGCCTGCACCGGCGGCAGCCTGCTCGAAGGCCCCGGCCACGACACCCGGATCAGTGCGCGTATCACCGAACTCACCGGGATCCCGGCAACGACGATATCGACCGCATCACGCCAGGCCATGACAACGCTCGACATGCACAAGTTGGTCGTGTGCTGCCCCTATCAGGACAGCATGACCGAGAAAGTCGGCGCGTATCTCAATGCCAGCGGTTATGAAGTGGTGAGCCTCTCCGGGCGACGCAAGGAAGACAATCTTGCGATCGGCAACGACCCGCTCGATGAAATCGTCGACTTCGTCGCCGACAACACGGTTGCGGAGGCTGACGGCATCTTCCTGTCGTGTACCAACTGGCGCACCACCGACGTCTGCCAGCGCATCGAAGACAGGACGGGCAAGCCGGTGGTGACCGCCAACCAGGCGACCGCGTGGGCAACCCGCCATCTGCTCGGGTTCAACGACCCCGTGGCAGGCTACGGCTGCCTGATGCAGCAGCCACCCGCCGCAGCGGCGTTGGCGACGGAGTAAACCTTCACACCAAGCCAGCGATGACGCGTACGAAAATCGGGCTGATGGTTGGCTCGGCCAATACTTCGGTCGAGCGCAATTTTCGCAATACGGTACCAGACAGCATCTCGCTGCACGGCGCACGGATGACGCTCATCGGCGGCGATGCCGACGCCATCCGGGCGATGGATCCCGAGATCGATAGCTGTGCCGAACATTTGGGCTCGGCGGCGGTCGACCTTATCGTGTTCGGCAGCACCGCCGGCACCTTGATCGGCGGGGCCGGCTATGACCAGGCGGTCAGCCAACGCATCGCGGCGAGGGCCGGCGGAATCCCGACGATTGCGACTTCGACCGCAGTGCTCGAAGCGCTGGCCGCGCTTGGGCTTAAGCGGATCTCCTTGGTGACGCCTTATGTCGAGGAGGTCACCAACCTGATTGCTGATTTCCTGATCGACAATGGTCACGACGTGGTGAGCCGGGCCGGCCGTGGCTTGGGCTCGACGCTGGCGTTCGGTGACGACCCGCTACCTGCAATCATCGGCTTCGTCACCGCCCATGTCGACGATCGTGCCGACGGCGTGTTTCTCTCGTGCACCAATTGGCGCGGGATGGACGTCGTCCAGCATTTGGAAGATGCGATCGGCAAGCCGGTGGTTACGTCAAACCAAGCCACGGTGTGGGCAACGCTGGGGCGGCTGGGATTGGCGGCGAGTACAGGCTATGGGCGGCTGATGGCGGTGACCCCGAGTCAGTGAGGCACCACGCCCATTAACTCCGTCTCCCCTTGCGGGAGAGGGCTGGGGTGAGGGGTTAGCGATACGACTAGATGTCTATCGAATCAGCAAAGCGCCTTAGGCGAGATCAAACAAAATCCAGAATGATTTTCTGGTCGTGCCTTCGCGACCGCCAACTCTCTAACCAGAAGTTTCGGCGCCAGTTTGCGATCGGTTCCTACGTCGTCGACTTCGTGTGATTGAAATGCCGACTCATCGTCGAGATAGACGGCGGACAACACGCCGAGCAAGCAGAACAGAACAACAAGCGGACTGCCTGGCTTGAAAGCCAAGGCTTCCGGGTCATTCGCTTTTGGAACAACGACGTATTGCAGAACCTCGACGGTGTGTTGGAGTCTATCGCAAATGCCCTTATGGAAGGACCCCTCACCCCAGCCCTCTCCCGCAAGGGAAGGGAATAGTTTAGGGAGCTTTTTCAGTAGTCGGCGGAGGTGCCGCGGTTAGCTGAGCGCGGGGTATGCCTGGCGGGGTTGCCGGCCAGGGGACGACTGGCGTGATTTCGCC
>CAUZWH010000153.1:0-7035 GCA_963583675.1 Alphaproteobacteria bacterium | reverse complement strand
ACTCCGTGATCAAATCTGCGAAGCGTTCGAACAGATCGAGCAAGATTTCAACGGACCAGGCAGCGCTGGATTACCGCCCGGCAAGTTCGAGCGCCAGACATGGCATCGCGACGATGAGGCCGGCAGCAATAGCGCCGGCGGGGGTGTGATGTCGATCATGTACGGTCGCGTTTTTGAGAAAGTGGGCGTCAACATATCAACTGTATTTGGCGAGTTCTCAAAGGAGTTCCGCGACCGAATTCCCGGGGCCGCCGATGACCCCCGTTTCTGGGCGAGCGGAGTTTCGCTGGTTGCCCATATGAGATCGCCCCACGTTCCGGCCGCGCACATGAACACACGTCATATCATCACGACCAAGAATTGGTTTGGCGGTGGCGCCGATATGACACCGATCTACGCTGAGGAAGATGACACGACTGAATTCCATGCAGCTTTGCGAAAAGCGTGCGACGCGCACGATGTCGCGGACTATGCACGCTACAAGAAATGGTGTGACGATTACTTTTTCCTACCCCATCGCAACGAAACCAGGGGCATCGGTGGAATATTTTTTGATAATCTCGATTCGGGCGACTGGAGCGCGGATTTTGCCTTCACAAAAGACGTTGGCCTAGCTTTTGCCAATGTGTTCCCGAGAATTGTGCGCCGCCGAATGGGCAAGTCGTGGTCGGACCAAGAACGCGAATTTCAGCTGATCCGGCGGGGAAGATACGTAGAGTTCAATCTACTATACGATCGCGGCACGCAGTTCGGTCTTAAAACCGGTGGCAACGTCGATGCTATTCTAATGTCAATGCCACCTAGCGCGAAGTGGCCCTAAGACCGCTTAACGCCCTGGTTCGACACGTCTAGAATGGCCAGGATTTCTTCTACGCTAGCGATTTACCTTGGGGGACCCAATATTTCTACGCTAGCGATTTACCTTGGGGGACCCAATATGACAAACCTGCGAATTTCTACGGCGGCTGCCATAACTGCCGTTTTCCTTTTGCTCAATGGTTTCCTGAGCGTGCCGGGCAATGCGCAGGATGTTCCGATCAATGCATTTTACGGCAAGTGGATCGGCAGTGGCGTATCACAGAGCGAAAGCAGTATCGCGTTTCGGTATTCTCACCGCGACCTTAACGTCACGGTTACCCCTGCTGGCAGTGGCTTCGCCATCAGTTGGACGACGATTCAACGCAAGAAGGGCGATCCCAACAATCCGACGCCGGTTAAGAAAACTAGCAGCACAACTTATGTTCCGGCCGGCCGCGCGAATGTCTGGCGGGCAACCCGCTCGCTCGATCCGATTGGCGGCCGGGTCTACTCATGGGCTCGCCTCAAGGATCAAACTCTGACCGTAAACAGCTTCCAGATCCTTCCCGATGGTAGCTACGAGATGCAGGTCTACGATCGTGTGCTTAGCGGGCTTGGCATGAAGCTTACCTTCAGTCGTATCGTGAACGGCAAACTTATCCGCACTGTCAAAGGACAACTCACCAAGTTTTCCGAGTAAGGTGCGTGTGACATACCAGCACACAGCACTGAGCAGGCGCCGTAGTTGACCAACACAGACCGCGCAAACAGCGAAGTCGTCGCTCGTATTACAAGCGCCGAGCCGTATCTCATCGACCTTGTACCGGCCGGCGACGTTGTCGCGGATCTGGGTCCGCGCGACCTCCTCCACGCCGGGCCACCACTATCGGGTTGGGACGAGGCCAAACAGGTCGGGGCTCTTCGCGGATCGATTCTGGGATCGATTGTTCACCTCGGTTGGGCGGCCGACCTAATTGAGGCAGAAGCCGCGGCCGAGTCGGGTGAAATATCGCTACGATCGGCAAATGACTGTGGCGGCGGCGGCACTTATGCCGGCGTCATCGCAGCCACAACACCCGTTCTCGTCGTCGAGAACCGTACGGCCGGAATTCGCGCGTTCGCGGCTATCAACGAAGGACGAGGAAAGGCCCTCCGCTATGGGGCGAACGATGCCCAGACCCTCGAGCGGCTCGCCTGGATCGAGGGCGAATTCGCAGACGTTCTCGGAGCTGCGATCCGCCGCTCAGGGGGGATCGACCTTCGCGAAATTCTGATCCAAGCCTTGCACATGGGCGACGATGGCCACAGCCGTCAAAAGGCTGCGTCGGCGCTGATATTGAGTGGGATCGCGCCCCACATGGCAGCTTGCGGCCGGGCGACGGCGGCGATTGAGCGAGCACTCGGCTTTATGGCCGGCAATGACATATTCTTTCTGCCACTAACAATCGGGCTCGCGAAATCGACCATGAGCGCGGCCGCGGGCGTCGTCGGCGCGAGCGTCTTAACGTGCATGTCAGCCAACGGGATTCGTTTCGGAATCAAGATCAGTGCTTTCGGTGATCGCTGGTTTACTACACCCGTGCCGCAGGTAACCGGAAAGTTTTTCGAGGGGTTTGGTATCGACGATGCCAACCAGGTGATCGGCGACAGTGAAATATCCGAAACAATGGGTCTTGGCGCCTTCGCAATGGCGGGCGCCCCAGCGCTTGCGGCTTATGTCGGTGGAACTCTAGAGGAGGCAACGCGGCTCGCTCTTGAGATGTACGACATCACACTTGCCGAGCATCCCCACTTCACGACGCCCCAACTCAACTATCGCGGGACCCCGACAGGTGTTGATGTCCGCAAAGTGATCGAACGAAATCTCACGCCGCTGTTCAATACCGGTATCGCCCATAAATCACCTGGCATCGGCCAAATTGGTGCGGGCTTCGTACGCACGCCACTGCCCTGCTATGAAGCGGCCGTCGCCGCTCTCGCGGAGGGTTAGTCCGAACCGCTGACTGATGTGACCCGATCCAGCATGGCCCGCCGATCGGGCTCAAAGTCGTTTGCAACCCACCAAGTCTCAAGCTCTTCAAGCTGACGACCGATACGAGGGCCCTCCGGGATACCTTGGCCTAGCAAATCACGGCCACTGATGGGCAGGGTGGGGATCGACCAAGAATCTGCGTAAGCCAACAGCGCCCTTGCGGGCCCTGCACCACGATCGATGTCGCTTCCAGAAGCAAACTCTAACAGCACCAAATCGGCGAACGCCTCTTGCCGCAGCCGATAAAGTGCAACGCGCGCAGCCTTTTTGTTCATCTCCACCGCAACCAGCTCACTGCCTTGTGTGATTGTGATCAAACGCTGGCGTTGCTTGCCCGAGAGGTTGAGGCGATCGCCGATCGTAGTTGCGGCAGCGGTGTTCCCCACGATCAACGCAGCGAAGCGTCTTAGGGGATCGGCAACGCCCACAGCGCCTTCAAATGCGCACAGCGATCGCAAGCGATTGATATCGCAGAGTTCCGGCGTCACCGCTTCGAGGATCCGGTGGCGAACCATTGTTTCGAAAACCGGCACAGGATCCGGTGCTTCAAGCGTGGTGAACAGTTCCGCCGCGATCCGTTCGCCGGCAAGGCCAGCCGTTTTCGGCGCCAGAAGCGCGCAGGCTTTGATTGCTTCCACCGCGTATTCGCTCCGGCCATACCAAGCGAGAAAGCGAAAAAACCGCAAAATTCTAAGGTAGTCCTCACGGATCCTTGCTTCGGGATCACCGACGAAACGAATGCGCCCAACCGCCAAATCATCGCGGCCGCCGGTAGGATCGTACAGCGTCCCATCGGGATCACAGTAGATGGCGTTGATCGTAAGATCGCGGCGCTGCGCGTCTGCAATCCAATCATCGGTGAACTCAACCCGCGCGTGGCGTCCGAAAGTCTCCGCGTCGCGCCGCAGTGTGGTGATTTCGAAATGCTGGTTGTGGGCAACCGCGGTGATGGTTCCGTGTTCAATTCCAGTGGGGATCGCCGTTACCCCTGCAGCCTCGAGGAGCGCGGTGACGGTCTCGGGATCGTCCGGCGTCGCAAGATCAATGTCCTTGATCGCACGGCCCAAAAGCGAGTCGCGGACACAACCGCCCACGAATCGAACAATCTGTCCCCGCTGTGTCAGCGCCGTCAAAACTTGGCGGGTCGCGGGCGACGTCATCCAAGGCTTTGGGTCAATGGTGTTTACCGGGCGCACAGGTTTGCCGCCGTCTAGTTAACCTCACCTGGGACGACCTTGCCATCGACGACATGCGGCGGTGTATACGTTCCCTCGATGCTCTCTCCGGTTAACAGGGCTGTTGCAATCAGCGCTGCAATGAACAAAACCACCGCGCTGCCCACAAGCCACACCCACGGTGCATCATCCCAAACATCGTCAACCCCACCGTCCCCCGCGACCAAACGCGTTTTGCGCCTAGCCCACCAGGCGTAAAGGCCGTAGAGCAGAAAAGGCAATACGATAGGTATTATATAGAGCAGCTTACGGCTCACGGGCGATCTAACCTTTTCGACAAATTGACAAGCATGCCTGCCGTCGCTCCCCAGATATACCGTTCTTGGTACGGCATCGCGTAGTAGTGGCGGCGGGCGCCTGCAAATTCTCGACTGTGGCGCTGATGATTAATCGGATTGAGGATAAAATCCAAGGGGATCTCAAACGCCTCGGACACCTCCCCGCCATCTATCGACAACGAAAACTCGGTGTTCACGAAACCAACCACAGGCGTAATCGAGAAACCAGTCACCGTTTCATATATATCCAACTGTCCCACGACCTCGACAAAGGTACGATCCAGTCCGATCTCCTCCTCAGTCTCACGTAGCGCCGTATCAACAGCGTCGGTGTCCTCCGGTTCGACCCGTCCGCCTGGAAAACTGATCTGCCCGGCGTGATGGTTCAAATGTTCCGTACGCTGGGTTAGGAGCACGGTCGTGCCCTCGGACCGCTCGATGATCGGTACGAGAACGGCAGCGGGGCGAAGCTTGATCCGGGCGTTCCGTTTTGGCAAGCGGATCTCCGGATTAAGGTCGTAGTCGCTCCCGTTTGTCCCCGATTGCCCAAAGTTTGTTGGCTTGATCGGTACTAGTCGTTGCGCAACCTCGATGCGAAAATTATTAATCCTCAAGACTAGGCGCTTTCGAGCGTGCCCAATTCGAAGAAATGCCCCGAACTCCACACCCCGTACACGCTTTTGTTATCGCTGGTCTCTTCTACCCCCAGTTCAACCAATTCATAGTAAACGGGTCGGGCGATCAACGCGCCAAGACCATCGCGCACCGAGACATAGGGCGACGGCTCCTGGGTTTGGTTGTTGTGTTCGACGTAAATTGGGTGCGCCAGATCGGCGTTTACCTCATCATCTAGATTGGTTCGGAATGTTAGAACCTGCTGAGTGTTTATGATCGTACGGGTCACTTCAACGGCAACAAAGGGAGCGTCGTCGACCCGCACCAGGCACCGCTCTACCGGAGTCACAAGATAGTAATTTCCGTCATCTTCTCGCCGCAATACACTGGAAAACAGTTTAACCAGTGGTTTTCGACCAATTGGAGAGCCGTGATACAACCATGTGCCGTTGCGAGTAATTCGCATGTCAATGTCCCCACACAACTCAGACTGCTGCCCCCCTTCCGCAGAGGGAGCGTGCGTCAGTCGTGCGGCAATCTCGTTTGGCGTGATCGACGCTCGGGACATGATCTTGCGACCTCGTTTACACCTTATAACGCAGATCACGTAGCGGAGTTGACTATTGACAATAACTGACACTTCCGGCGGCGCAGAACAGGGTGATCACGACGCTCTGCTCAATGAAATTGATCTACTCGGCAAACAGCTTACCGCTGTCCAAGAGCGTATCGGGCGCATCATTTTTGGTCAGCAAAACGTTATTGATGAGTCTTTGATTGTCTTGCTAGCGGGCGGTCACGCACTTCTGATAGGCGTTCCCGGCCTCGCCAAGACGCGTTTGGTCGAAACGCTTGGAACCGTGCTCGGACTTTCTGAAAAACGCGTTCAGTTCACCCCTGACCTGATGCCCGCGGACATTATCGGCTCGGAAGTGCTCGAAGAGTCGGAATCGGGCAAGCGCTCGTTCCGATTTATCAAAGGCCCGGTTTTTTGCCAACTTCTGATGGCTGATGAGATCAATCGCGCCAGTCCAAGAACGCAGTCAGCGCTGCTGCAAGCGATGCAGGAAAAACACGTCTCGGTAGCCGGGCAGCGGCATGTTTTGCCGGCACCGTTTCATGTGCTCGCAACGCAAAATCCGCTTGAGCAGGAGGGCACCTATCCACTGCCCGAAGCGCAATTAGATCGCTTTTTGATGCAAATAGATGTCGGCTACCCCAACCTCGAAGCGGAGCGCCAGATGTTGCTGGCGACGACCGGAACCGACCAGGAAGCGCCCACTGAGGTCATGTCCGCAGATGAACTTATGGCGGCGCAACGCGTAATCCGTCGCATCCCGGTAGGCGAAAGCGTCCTCGAAGCGATCCTCAGTTTAGTTCGGACTGGGCGACCTGAAACCACCGATATAGACGACGTCAAACGCCATGTCGCCTGGGGTCCAGGCCCTCGCGCCAGCCAAGCACTTATGCTCGGAATCCGCGCCCGGGCCTTGCTCGAAGGCCGCCTCGCGCCATCAATCGATGACGTATTGGCACTAGCCGCGCCGACGCTCCGCCACCGCATGGCGCTGAATTTCGGAGCCCGCGCCGACGGTGTCACCATCACGGATATCGTCAACCGGCTATGCGAGCCGTTGCGTTAGCGGTGTGATGTCGCGAGTGGATTCGTAAACTGGCCGACCCAAACATAGATCGCGGCGAGCAAAGGCCCGTTATTAGTCCTGCCGAAGCGGTACGCCAACAAGCCGAACAGATCGCTTCGGCGTTACCGCCGCTTCTGGTGGCCGCCGAGCGGGTCGCAACGACGGTCTCCCAGGGAGTTCACGGTCGCCGGCGGGTCGGCGGTGGCGAAACGTTCTGGCAATTTCGGCAATATCAACCCGGTGATCCCGGCAATCGCATCGATTGGCGACAATCGGCGAAATCACAACGCGTCTTCATCCGCGAGACCGAGTGGGAGGCCGCGCAAAGCGTTTGGCTGTGGCGAGATCCTTCCGGCTCGATGTCCTATCGGTCGTCGAGCCAACTCCCTACCAAACTAGAGCGAGCCACCCTGCTGCTCCTGGCGGCTGCATCG
>CAUZWH010000152.1:0-7147 GCA_963583675.1 Alphaproteobacteria bacterium | reverse complement strand
GATACACTGGTCGCCTGCATCGGCGGCGGGTCCAACGCGATCGGACTCTTCCATCCGTTTCTCGACGACGAGGGAGTTGAGATCATTGGTGTCGAGGCCGCTGGTCACGGCATTGAAACCGGCGAACATGCCGCATCCTTATCCGCCGGGAAGCCCGGTGTGCTACACGGCAACCGCACCTACCTGTTGCAAACCGACGACGGCCAGATCAACGAAGCGCACTCCATCTCCGCCGGGCTCGACTATCCTGGCATCGGACCCGAGCACGCGTGGTTGAATGATTCCGGTCGTGTGAAATACGTATCGGCAACCGACAACGAAGCCCTAGAAGCCTTCCAGTTGTGCTCCAAACTCGAAGGAATAATTCCCGCGCTCGAGCCAAGCCACGCGCTAGCTCACGTCGGGCGCATTGCCGGCGACCTGCCCAAGGATCACATCGTGCTGATGAATCTGTGCGGCCGTGGCGACAAAGACATTTTCACGGTCGCCAATGCGCTCGGCGTTAGCTTGTAGCCGAGAGCTAGAATGACAACCCGCATCGACACCCGGTTTGCTGAACTCAAAAAGGCGAACCGAGCCGGATTCGTCACTTTTATTACTGCCGGCGATCCTACCCTCGAAACCTCGTTGGAGATTCTAAAAGGATTACCTGGCGCCGGGGCCGATGTCATTGAGCTCGGCATGCCGTTCAGCGATCCGATGGCCGACGGCCCGACGATCCAGCTCGGTAATCTGCGTGCCCTCAAGGCAGGAATTACCCTTGCCAAGACCCTCGATATGGTGCGCCGGTTTCGTGAGATTGATGATCAAACCCCCCTGATTCTCATGGGCTATTTCAACCCGATCTACATTTTCGGGGTCGAGTCCTTTCTGACCGAAGCACTGCGCGTCGGTATTGACGGCCTTATCATTGTTGATCTACCTCCGGAAGAAGATGCCGAACTTTGCGCCCCCGCGCAGAGGGCCGGTTTGGACTTTATTCGATTGGCGGCGCCTACCACCGACGACAATCGCCTGTCGGTTCTCCTGCGCGGCACATCCGGCTTCGTCTATTACGTATCGATTACTGGAATTACCGGCGCGGCAGCGGCGGATCCCGACTTCGTCGGTAGGGAGGTGGTGCGGATCCGTGCGCACACCGATCTACCAATCGCCGTCGGGTTCGGCATCCGCGAGCCGGCGCAGGCTGCGGCAATCGGCCGTGTCGCTGATGCCGTCGTGGTCGGCTCCGCATTGGTGAACCAAGTTGCCCAGGGCTTGTCGGATAACGGCCAAACCAAACCAAACCTGGTCGACGGCGTGCTCCGACGCGTCGGTGAACTCGCCGACGGCATCCGCCGGGCGCGCGTTTGATCGTTCAACCCGAACCGATTAGCAGCGCCGTGCCGTCGACTGATACCGAGCTGATCCTCGACCGCCTCACGCGCCTCCACCCAAAATCGATCGACCTCACTCTGGGCCGGACCCGGCGATTGCTCGATAAGCTAGGCAACCCGGAGCGACGACTAGCACCCGTTATCCATGTCGCCGGGACCAACGGCAAAGGCTCGGTGATAGCGTTTCTGCGGGCCATGTTGTTGGCCGCCGGTTATAAGGTTCAAGCTTATACCTCACCCCATCTCGTCGACTTCGCCGAACGTATTCGGTTGGTCGACGGCAAAATCGGCGCGGAGAGATTGCTCACCCTTTTGGACGAGTGCGAGCAGGTAAACGCCGGCGAACCCATTACCTTCTTCGAGATTACCACGGCAGCGGCGTTTCTCGCCTTCAGCCGCGAAGCTGCGGACGTAACGCTGGTCGAAGTTGGTCTCGGCGGTCGCTTCGATTCAACCAACGTCATTGCCAAGCCACGGCTGACTGCGATCACACCGATCAGTCATGACCACCACGCATTTCTCGGCAACACGCTCGCGAAAATTGCGCGAGAGAAAGCCGGGATATTGAAATCGGGCGCGCCTGTGGTTATCGCACGGCAACCCAAACAGGCGCGCGAAGTCGTAGACGCGTATGCACACGAGGTGGGGGTCCCTCTCGTCGCCCACGGCCTTGCCACGCGCCATCATCGCGCGGGCTTCGATTGGTCGGTCGAACGCCGTCAGTCTGACTTTGATCTTTGCTTCAGAGGTGACCGCCATGCGCTGCCGCAACCGGTACTGCGTGGCGACCACCAATACGATAATGCTGCGCAAGCCGTAGTGTGCTTGTCGTTGCTCGACGAGTTTCAAGTGAATCCGGAAGCGATTTCAGCGGGTCTACAGGCCGCGAGTTGGCCCGGCCGGTTGCAACGCATTCGCCCCAACGCTATCGACGAACGCCTACCCGACGATGCGGAGATCTGGTTCGACGGGGGCCACAATCCCGCCGCGGCCCGAGCGCTGAGCGCGACGTTAAAGAAGTGGCAGATATCAGATCCCCGGCCGCTCTTTCTTATCGTGGGGATGATCGAAACAAAGAATCCAAAGGCGTTTCTGACACCGCTATCTCGGCTGGCGACGGCGATCGCAACCGTTCCGATCCCTGCCAGTCCAGCGGGTCGATCGCCACAGGCTCTCGCAGCGATCATCTCCAAACTGGGCGTTCCCGTGGTGGCCGCCAATTCTGTCGCCGACGCGCTGCGCGGCATCGCCGTCGAGCGCAGTCCCTTCGACGGCGGCAAGCAGGCGCCGCGCATTCTCATTACCGGATCACTCTATCTGGCGTCCCAAGTGATCGGACACAAGAGAGGCCGCTCCCGCTTAGGGCGAACGGGAGCGTACCGGCCCTTGCTTTGAATCGACGGGATCTCCTGGCAAGAGCCGGCGCTTAGATCGCCGACACAATCCACTCTTTGATTTTGCCTTTGGGAAGCGCGCCGATCTTGGTGGAGGCAACCTGGCCATCTTTAAACAGCATCAGTGTCGGGATGCCACGCACGCCGAACTTGCCCGGTGTCTGCGGGTTTTCGTCAACATTCATCTTGGCGATTGTTACCCGCCCTTCCATCTCGGCCGCAATTTCCTCTAGCGCGGGCGCGATTTGGCGGCACGGTGCGCACCACTCAGCCCAATAATCGACGACGACAGGAACCGTCGCGTTAACAACATCCTGCTCAAACGAATCGTCGGTAATGTGATCAACGGTCATACTCTCTCCATTCTTATTTTTGGCTAAATGCCAAATATTTCAAAGGGTTAGGCTGCGACCTAGGAGACATGCACAGCACGTGGGCTGGTATATATGATTAGTGCGCGAGAGCCTGACGTCAAGCAAACTGAGTGTTTTGGGTTTCTTCAAGCAATCCATCGCTAAGCCGGACTAGGCTCGGCCCAGCTGTCCATAATATGTAACAAATCACTGATTTATCAGGATAAATATTCTTGAGAACGGCCCGATATGCGGCCATTTGCCGACGGTAGGCCGGGGCAATGTTTGCCTCATCCACGGGTGGGCTGCGATTGCTCTTGTAGTCAATGATAACGACTTCGTCGTCGGTGACCGCGAGGCGATCGACCTGACCGGCCACGATATGGCGGCCGATGCGCCCAACAATCGGGACTTCGGCCCGTGAACCCGCCATAAAGGCCACCGAAGCTTCCGGAGACGATAGGACCTGTAGCGTCGCATCGACAATGTCCCGTGCCGCCACATCTCCTACCCCCGTAGCCTCGCGTTCCAGTATTTCACCGGCTAAACCGGCGCGCTCGTCGATCGGAACATCCGGCAACAGTTCTAGAAGACGGTGGATGAGACGACCCCGCCGGAACCGCTCGACGTCACCAGCCAAAGGTGAGCGCGGCGGTGGTTCTTTCTCGGTTGGGCGCGATGGTGCAAGAGGTCGGGGTGGCACCGGCTCTGGTGCGGGTTTGTGATGGACCCAACTGGGCGAAGGACCTGCTTCGTCGATCGTAAGAAGCGGCGCTTCACGTCGGTCCGGTGGTTCGGATTGGTCGCCGGCGACGCGCAGACCACTGCCGCCAATATCAAGATCGCTAGGCTCGATAAGACCTTCGAGCCCATCGCGGATGAGGTTGTACCAGCAATCAGGCGATAGCCGTGTCGCCGTCCATCCACCGATATAAAGCCGATCCTCGGCGCGCGTCATCGCGACGTAAAGCAAACGCCGGTACTCCTCGCTTCGCGCCGCTCGCGCGGCGTCCCGCGCCGCACCTGCCACGCCGACCTCGAACTCCTTCCTCGGTGGCCACAGCGGCACCTCCCCCGCAGCCGTTGTCGGCAACCACAATAGGCGAGAGTCCTGCCGTGGAACGCGGCAAGTATCAGGAAGGAAAACGATAGGCGCTTCGAGCCCCTTGGCGCCATGTACGGTCAAGATGCGGACTTCGTCGCGACCAAACTCCATATCGCGTCGGACTTCTGCTTCACTCGATTCAAGCCAGTGCAGAAACCCTTCGAGTGACGGTGTATGGGATCTTTGGTAGGAGAGCGCCTGTGATAGAAATTCATCGATCGGGTCGTTGGCCTGTGGACCAAGCCGGCGGACGAGTTCCCGGCGACCGCCATCGGCGATAAGCGCGGCCGCGAAGAACTCGTAGGGAGGTTCCTTGTCGGCCCGCGCCAAATAAGACCCGAGTTTGGCGCGCGCCGCAGCGAAATCCAGATTCTCAGACGCCCGCTCGGCCAGCGTCGCCCATAAGCCCTTGCGCCGGCCATACGCCAGTTCAAACAACATCTCTTCGTTAAAGCCGATAAACGGCGACTTCAAGAGTTCGGCGAGCGTGAGATCATCATCAGGAAGCAGCGCGAAGCGGCCTAATGAAATGAGATCACGCACCGCAAGTTGATCAGTCAGTACCATGCGATCGGCTCCCGCGACTGGAAGGTCGCGCTCTTTAAGCGCGCGGACAAGTTCGGCCACAAAACCCGATCGTCGCTGCACCAGCACAAGAACATCGCCCGGCACAATCGGTCGATCACGGGACTGCAAACGCTCACCGTGCTCAAGCCACCACGTTATTTGGCGCGCAATTTTTTGGGCCAGCTCAACCCGCGGACTGTGATATGCAACCCGTTCGACCGGCGGCGACCACACTTCGTCGTCGTGCTCGATCGGTGCTTCGACCGGCCATAACTCGACCAAGCCAGCCTGGCCGCGACGCGACGCGACGTGCTTGATTGCACCGCTGCCGAACTTTAGCCCCTCCGCTGCGCCAGGCTGTGCGAACACGCGATCGACGCAATCGAGAATCACGGGGGCTGAACGGTAGGAGATGGAGAGCGGGACCGGATACCAGGTTTGTTGGCTTGCCCGGGCACGGCCCTCAAAAAAGTTCTGCCAACGCGCGAACGCTTTGGGATCGGCGCGCTGAAACGAATAAATCGATTGCTTGGGGTCGCCGACCGCAAAGATCGTGCGCGCCGTATCGCGAGCGCTGTAGCCGGTAAAAAACTCCTCGGCTAAAGCGGAAACCACCGCCCATTGATCGGGATTGGTATCCTGCGCTTCGTCGATAAGGATGTGATCGAGGCCGCCATCCAGCTTGTACAGCACCCATGCAGCCGCACGACCGCGTTGTAGGAGCGCTTTTGCTTTGAGAATTAAGTCATCGTAGTCGAGCTTGGCGCTGCGCCGTTTGGCCACGTCGTACTCATCGATCAGCGCAGCACCCAAGCGGATTAGTGCCACGGTCGCATCAAATAGTTGGACCGCCCGAATCTTCTCGCGGATCACGCCAAGTCGCTCGGCTTCTGCAGCCAGCACACGCTCGGCGTTAGGAGCCACCTGGCTCGCTTTGCTATGGATCAGCGTGGCAAACCGATCGCCGCGGCCTTTTTCTTTGAAATAGGATCGCAGATAGGCATCGAACTGCGCGGGCCGATGATCGGGATCGGCGAGCCAGGCAGCGATGATGGCGCCGCGCGGCGCATCTTTTTCGCCACCGAACTGCAATCCGGCCCCGGCGTCGCGCAGCCCCGCGGCATCGAAACCCGCGTCGTCGCAGGCGGCGGCGAGGATGACCGCCTCGGTATCATTGGGATCAAGTTGCAAAAGACTCCGAACAACCTCAATCAGGCCGGTCAGGCCGCCAGCGGCTTCAAACGCGCTCTGCAAGCGCCCGCGTTCGAGTGAGAGCTCGGCCATGATCTCTGCAAACGTGTTTTCGCGTACGCGCTCACTAACCGCTGTAAGGGCATCAATCGTTTCTTGCTGATCGTCCCGGGCAAGCGTCGCGAACACCTTCTCCTGCGCCGCATTGAAGAGTTCGACCGCGCTCCGCTCTTCCATCACCGAGAAGTGCGGCGAAACGGCAGCTTCGATCGGGAAACGCGCCAGCAACGACTGGCAAAACGCATGAATGGTTTGAATACGCAGCCCTCCCGGCGCGTCAAGCACGCTGGCAAACAAGCCGCGAGCACGTACAATTGCGGGTTCGTCGGGCCGCACTCCGGTGAGTGCTTCAATGTCGCGCGCCAGATCGTCGCTGACGAGAACCGTCCAGTTGCTGAGACGCTCGTTCACTCGGTTGGCCATTTCCGCCGCCGCGGCGTTGGTAAATGTAAGACAGAGAATGCGCGTGGGTTCGCTTCCTTCCAGGAGCAGCCGCAATACGCGATCAGTGAGAATACGGGTCTTGCCGGTTCCGGCGGATGCTTCAACCCACACCGAGGCCGCAGGATCGGATGCCCGTTGCTGATGCGTGCGGCGCAGCAGCGTCGGCAGTCCCGCTTCGGCGGTTACCTGCATCACCACGTATCCTCGGGCGCAAATTCCGACCATTCCGCAACGCGAGCGAGGTGATCATAATCGGAGTATTTGGGCGCAATAGAGGGATTGGGACGCGGGCGCGAGTGGTAAGGCGTCTCAACCTGGTCAAAGGCGGCCACCAGCGCGCGTAGTCTGGTGCCCGTCGCAGCCACGAGATCCTCGACACTATCTGAAATCGGCCGTTCCTCCCCGGCCTGTTCACCACCCGTCAATCGCCAGTAACTCAACTCGCCGACCGCGCCGGCATCGACGCCATCAAAACCACCCGCCGCTGCAATCATTGCCTCTAGGGCCAGTTGCGGCGACCACCCGCCATGGACCTGCTTGGGCGATGGTATTTGTCCGGTCTTGTAATCGATTATCGTGAGGGCGCCGTCATCGCGCCGGTCGATCCGATCCGCTATCGCGGTGAGTGTGAAACCACCACCGTCGAGATTGAGAGAT
>CAUZWH010000151.1:0-7154 GCA_963583675.1 Alphaproteobacteria bacterium | reverse complement strand
AAATGCCGAAACGAACGAAGAAAAAAAGAAACAGATGAGGCTGAGTTTGGTTGCGACGGCTCTGCGGAACAAAATCAGCTACTTGGAGGAACAGCTAGAGCGCGATGGTCAAGAGTGGTGCGTTGGCAAAAGCATGACGATCGCGGATATTGCTGTGTGGCGCCTTTTCGGCTGGTTGACGTCAGGAATGATTGATTATTTTCCCACCAGCCTGCTGGCGCCTTTCCCTAACTTGCGCAGGGTGTGTAAGAAGGTGGGAGGGCAACCCGAAGTGTCAGAGTGGGTCAAACTCAAGTATCCCAAAGACTATCCGATCGGGAATTTCTAAAAGGCGACGAATACCCCCTTCGAGATGCGGCCGGCGATTTCGGTTGTCGAGGGTAATCGAGACCTTGGAGCCAAGAATGTCATTTTGGTCCCTGCCACCTCAAAGCACGCCCAGATCACAGTGTAGCAGGGCCGGTGAGGGCGTTGACGTTCAGCAACGGCACATGCCTCCTTCCTGATCTCGACCTCTATTCCTTTGTTCGAAAGCTCGCTGACAGCGTCCTCCACACTCTTCACGTTAAATCGCAGCCAGACAGGATTTTGATCGAGGCTCTTCGCCGTTGGCGTCGATGTACCCCCAGTTTCAAACATCAGGTAGGTATTCTCACCAAAGCCCAAAGTCGTGAGTTTCGAGTGTGCGTCGTCACGTACCGCGAGTACTGGAAGGCCGAGTACTGGAAGGCCGAGTACTGGAAGGCCGAGTGCTGACGAGTAAAACTCCACGCATTCTTCGTATCTTTCCGTACAGAGGATGATGCCCGTTCTCTGTTACTTCATCGCCGTCGACGCCCTTGGCTCGCGCCCGCTTCCTTGCCGAGCTCGGCGGAGACTTTGCCGGTCTTGAAAAATTCCACGAAAACCTTGTTGAACAAGTCGGGCCGGTCGTTTTGCCCTGAATGCCCGCACTCGTCGGGGTAATAGAACCGGAAGTTTTTCAGGATCTTTTCCTGCTCGTACCCAGCCTTCACCGAGGCCATGACGTCATCTTTGCCCCACAAGTAGATGGCCGGTATGTCGAGGTTATCCAGGCGTCCCCGCAGCCGCAGGCGCTGGGCATAGCCGGGATTCGTCATAATATTTTGGTTGAACTCGATCGCGGTGCTCAGTGACTCGTGCTGCTTTTCGGCGCTTATGAACCTCATCTCAACAAGGTCATCGGGGATTGAGGCCTTATCGTAGGCAACGGCAAGAAGATCCTTACCTATCATTTCTCTTGTCCCATCCCATCGCACAGGCACATAGGCCGGCGGAAATTCCTCCCTGGCCTTGCCGTCATCGTCCAACCCTAGTTGGGCCATCAGGCTGAAAGAGGCGACAAATGCGAGGCTGATGACCTTCTCCGGATGCTCGACAACATATTGCGCGGAAACCGACGCGCCCTGCGAACTGCCGGACAGGTGAAACCGATCGAGGCATAGCGCGTTGGCAAAATCGTCAACGAAATCCGCCCAACTGAACGTCCCCTGGTGCGGCCAGTATTCCGGCCGCAGGTCGGACAGGCCAAACCCCGGACGGCAGGGGGCGTAGACACGAAACCCTGCCTCGGCCAGGGCCGCAATCATAAACCGCCACAAAGCAATCCCACTGGAACCCGGGAACCCGCCATGCAACAAAATGACGTTAGTCCCGACGTCCCCGGCCGTCATGTAATGTGCTCTAGCCCCGTTGCTAAGCCTCACCCAGCGGCTCGCGATGCCAGGTACGTTAATCAAGCCCTCTTCTGTAAGTGCCATCTTCCCTCCGGTAACAACTTGTATCAAGACGCAGGCGCCGGGCCTTGCTACCACGAGCCATCCTTTATTTCCTCCGATAAGATCGTTTGGGACGCCAATCGCAGCCACCCAATTTCGAATCCTTATCGAGTCCACAGCGAATCCATGGAGCAAAACCGACCATGCGATCAATCAACGTGAGTAGAAAAACCCCCGCGGCCCCGGCAAAGGTGTGGGCGGCACTGGCCGACTTCCCCAATATTGCGACGTGAAACACCGGTGTCGCGAAGTCGTTTGCAACATCGCAAAGCACCAGCGGCGTAGGCGCGCAGCGGCACTGCGATCTCGCACCATTTGGCGAGTTGGAGGAAACCGTCAAACAATGGGACGATGAGCGCCGCATGACGATCGCCATCGATTTCGCGAAAAAACTGCCCATCGCCCACGCCGAAGTCACGTTTGCTCTCAGCCCCGTCGACGATGCCACCGAGGTGGGCCTCAGCTACACCTACCAGCCGAAGTTCGGGCTGCTCGGTCAGGTGATGGGCCGCCGCGTCCTGGACGGACAGCTTACCAAGGGCATGACGGGCTTTTTGAAAGACCTGGACGCGGCCTCCCAGCGATAGAACCGCCCGCCAACGACCCGCCGATTCCACTTCTCGAAAGCCCTAGTCATCTACAGGGTAGCCCCTACTCCCGATGGGGTACTCCGTATGCGCCCTGGCGTACATCGCATAAACGTCTACGGTTTCTTTAATAGTGCGAAAAGCACACGCGACGTTACCGGTACCGATTACCGAGGGTTGATATTTATTGCGCGGGTGGCGACGACCGGAGGCGGCGTGCGAAACGGCACCATTGTGGCGCCGCGACCGCGCGCAAGGGGAACCGCGGTGCATTTCCACCACACCGACCGGCACGCGGCCTCTGCATTGGCGGCAGGTTTCAGGTTTTTGGGAGAGAGAGCATGAGCCCCGCTTTATTCAACGAAATAGCCTGCTACGCCGCGGTCTCATCACGTCGGTTTCAGTTTTTATCGCAACCGGATTGGGTCTGGCGCCGGTCGCCGCTGCCGCGATCTTCTGGGATGGTACCGCAAATACCGGTTTCCCCTTCTTTACACCGAATCTTTCAATGAGTGTCGGTGATAATTGGACCGTCGGGAACGTACCGTTGATTACCGACTCAATTGCGTTTGACAACCGCAGTCTTCGGAGAACCCCAGAAAACGTAATCTCATCATTCACGACGCAGGGTATTACGTTCAAATCCGGAGCTCTCGCACACACAATCACGGGAAATACCATCCGAATCAATGGCATCGGGGCCGTTACCTCTTCAATAACGAATTCAAGCAATTCAACCCAAAGCCTGAATAACGGCCTTATTACGTTATTCGGATAGGCACCCGGCAACACGCACACCTTTTCGCAAGCGAACCTGTCAGGAGGGTCGTTGAATATCGGCGCAAACGTCGAACTCAACCGCCAAAATCTAATCTTCAGTGCGGCTTCCGGCTCGACATCGACAATTGGCGGAGTCATCAGCAGTAGCGGCGCATTTGCGGGCGAAGGCGGTCTAACCAATACCGGCGGCGGCACGCTTATCCTCGGCAGCAGTAACACCTACGCAGGCTTTAGCAATGTTCTCGGTGGCACGCTGAGGCTGGGCGGCAGCACCTTCGCGAACCGTCTTTCCGACAACGCCGAGTTATTTGTTGGCGGTAGCAATATTTTCGATCTGGATGGCCGCTTCGAGCGCGTCGGCGTACTCACGGGATCGGGCCAAGTTGATCTCGGCACAAATGTCGGTTCCGGCTTGGGATTGGTGGTCGACTACACTGGGCTCACCGCGAAGACGTTTTCGGGCAAGATCATCGGTACCGGCGTTGGTGCCCGGCTGATCAAGGAAGGCACCGGCACGCTTATCCTCAGCGGCACTAACAACACCTACCAAGGCGGCACGTTCATCAGTGCTGGCACGCTGCAGGTCAGCTCCTTCAACGCTCTTGGGCAGCCCGCCATCCCGACAATCCTAACATTCAATGGGGGCACGCTAAATACGACAGGCAGGCAAAGCAGTCAGGCTGAACGCGCCTGGCGGCACATTCGAGGTCAACGCCTCGAGAACACTCACGCTCAGCGGTGCGATCAGCGGCGGCGGCTCACTGACCAAGACCGGCGCCGGTACGTTGGTGTTGCAGAACCCTAATAGCTATAGCGGCGGCACGATCATTGATGAAGGCACGTTGTAGATCCAATCAGTCACCGCGCTCGGGCAACCCGTCGGCTCGACAATCTTAACTTTCAATTGGGGGTACGCTGAGAACGACAGACGCTAGCTCCTCCGGCAAAGCAGTCACACTGAACGCGCCCGGTGGAACATTCCACGTCGTCGGGCCCACGCTCACACTCAGCGGCTTGATCGACGGCGACGGGTCACTAACCAAGATCGGCGGCGGCAATCTTATCCTCGGCGGCACCAGCACCTACGGAGGTGGCACGAACGTCAATGCCGGCACATTAACCCTCCTAGGCGGGAGTTCATTCATCAGCGACCTCCAGATCTCCAATGCCGCGCAGGTCGATGTCCAACAGGGCGCTAGCATTAGCGGCGTGGGCACCTTCACCCAAACCGCCGGCTCAACCATCGTCAACGGCGCGATGACCCAGGCCGACATCCTCATCAACGGGGGCGCCCTTGGCGGGTCCGGCATGATCACCGGCGATGTCCAGATCGGCGCGGGCGGCACGCTCGGGCCCGGCAATTCGCCCGGCAGCCTGACCATCGATGGCGGCTTCACGCTCGCCGCGGGTGGGTTCCTCGCCCTGGAACTGGGCGGCACCGCGCCGGGCCAGTTTGACGAGCTGTTCATCCAAAACGGGATCGCCGATTTACTGGGCGAGATTCAGATCTCGTTCATCGACGGCTACTTGCCGGCCTTGAACGACACGTTCACGCTGCTCACCGCAACATCGTTTTCGAGTGCAAGCTCGCTGGTGGCATTTTCGTTCTTCGGCGGCGACCCCGGAGCGTTCCAGACGATCTTCACCGAAACCACGCTCTCCATCGTCTTCAGTGAAGCGACGGCGGCAATTCCGATTCCCGCCGCCCTGCCGATGCTGTTGGTGGCGCTGCTCGGCTTTGGTATCGTCGCCCGGCGGCGCACTTCCGCCGCGGCATAGCAGCGCGCGCGGGCGCCGCACACAGCAAAGGCGGCGACCATGCGACAGGCGCTTAGATCCACGCTCTTCAGTGTGGTCGTCGCTGGGCTCGCGCTCGCGCTCCTGACCGGCGCGTCGCTAACGCTAACGCCGACCCGCGCCCAAACCCAGGTCGGCGAGAAGATCGGCGATTGGACCTTTCAGTGCCAAGCAATCTCAGCCAAGGAAACGATCTGCGCGATCACCCAGGTGTTCGCCAATCAGGAGACCCGCCAGCGCGTGTTGGTACTCACCATCCGCACCCTGGGTATCGAAAAGAAACTGAAGCTGGTCGCTAATGCCCCGCTCGGCATCTATCTGCCCGAGCCGATCGTGGCGACTATTGACGATGGTGCGCAGCTCACCTTCGCGTGGCAGACCTGCACCCAGCAGGGCTGCGAAGCGACCGCGGAGATCAACGACGAAAGCCGTGCCGCCATGAAAGCCGGCACCCGCATGCAGATCGCGTTCAAGGCGCAAGCGAGCAGCAATCCCGTCACCTTTAACGCCTCGCTCAAAGGCGTGATCGAAGGCCTGATCGAAATCGGCGCCGAGTAGGCCCAGCGGTCGGCGCCGCCGACTGGGTCAGCGAGGATCGATGTTCTGCGGGCTCGTATGACCGAGCGCGCGCAGAGCCGTATTGAACGGTCGCGCTCGAAGTGGGATAGAAAGCCGGAAACAAATCTGGCTTTGGACCAACCCGCCCGGTTCGTTCGAACCGTCCCTACAGAATAGAAGGTGACATATGTTGAAGTTCTATTATAACGCCGCCCCCAATCCCATGAAGGTGGCCTTGTTCCTCGAAGAGTCCGGCCTCGCCTACGAGCCGGTCCCCGTCGACACCCGCAACGGCGATCAGCACCAGCCGGAATATCTAGCGGTCAACCCGAACGCGAAGGTGCCCGCCATCGACGACGACGGCATCACGATGTTCGACAGCAATGCCATTCTTTTATACCTCGCCGAGAAAACGCAAAAATTCCTGCCCGACAACACGCCCCAAGCACGCGCGCAACTGCTGTCGTGGTTGATGTTCGTGGCCTCGGGCGTGGGTCCCTATTCGGGTCAGGCCGTCCACTTCAAGCACAACGCGCCCGAGAAGCTCGCTTACGCGATCAATCGCTACGATTTCGAAGCCGAGCGCCATTACGGAATCCTCGACCGGCACCTCGGCGAAATGCCCTACATGCTGGGCGAGACCTACACCATTGTCGACATGGCGGTCTGGGGGTGGGCCCGCTTGGTGCCGTTCGTTCTGGGCGAGGATGCGTTACCGAAACTGCCGAATGTCAAACGGCTGGTCGACGAGATCACGGCGCGTCCCGCGGCCGAGCGGGCGGGCGCCTTGAAAGAGCGCCACCAGTTCAAAACCGAGATGGATGATGACGCCAAGCGGTTCTTGTACCCGCAAAACGTCAGACTTGCCGGCTGACTTAGCAAGCGTCCCAGGCGTCATTGACGTCAGCCAACGAAACGCGCAACGAAACGCCCCAAACCGGTAAAACCGATGTGGGGCGGGTGAGCGTGTTTGGGTGTTAGAGAGTGCTTGTTATGCCGAGGCCGGCCACACGAAGTCTGGACGCAGTCCTGAGTGAACGGGACGGCCGTCGCTCGGTTCCGGAACACCAGTGGCGGGGTCATAGAAGGCATGATACGTCGCCGGCATGCTGTCCGAATCGTGACCCATCAGGTTCGGCACGATCACGCGAATACGGCTCTGTTTGTCGTCGAGCATGATCGGCGTGCCGCAGGTTGCGCAGGTGCAAAGTTCCAACGGGCCATCCGGGTTTTTGGCGTTGAATGGCTGACGCTTCAAGCCATCAAGTTTATCAACCGCTAAATCTCCGTGGTTGAAAAACGCAACATGGGTCGTCGGCTGACCGGTAACCCCTTTGCACACCGAGCAGTGGCAGGTGTGGACATCGATCGGAGCGCTATCCGAATGGGTGTTGATGTGTTCGCACCCGCCAGAATGTTTGTGTGCCATGTAGTCCCCTCCTTAGTTGGTTGTTGCTGATTATTGCCCATTATTACCCACCTACGTCGTCAGAAGCGACCCCCACTTGAGAGTGGGTTAGCTATCACTAGCCGAGTTGGGGTTTGCTTCCGCGTTCAACTGCCGGGCGATCTCCTTGAGGCCCTGGTTGGCGTGGTAGCGGATGGTGTTGCGGTGGTAGGCGAAGCCCAGCGC
>CAUZWH010000150.1:0-7270 GCA_963583675.1 Alphaproteobacteria bacterium | reverse complement strand
TCCAAGGTCGATCGCATCATTGGGATTATTTCGCCCTCCCAATTAGCGAATGGGTTTGCGACAACCAAGCATAAAACACCCTTATCAGGCGCGGGCGGGTTATTTCAATCACCGAGGTCGGGTTCGAGGGGCTACGTCTTGCGCGCGGTGGGCCGAGCCAGTAGCTTCCCCGGCAATTACTGGCGGAAGGAGTAACTGCCTTGGACATGACCGGCGAATACCGCATCCCGGCTGGCAAACAGCAGGTTTGGGAGGCACTCAACGACCCCGAAGTCTTGCGCGCATCGATTCCCAATTGCGAATCGATCGACAAGACATCCGAAACCGAGATGAGCGCCATCGTCAATGCCAAGGTCGGACCACTTAAGGCGAAGTTCACGGGCAAGGTAACGCTGTCGAATATGAATCCACCCACCAGCTACACCCTATCGGGCGAAGGCCAGGGCGCCGGCGGTGTCGGCTTCGCCAAGGGGAGTGTCGACGTCAAACTGACCGAGGATGCCGGTGAGACCGTGCTCGCCTATACGGTCAGCGCGCAGGTCGGCGGCAAGTTGGCGCAAATCGGTTCGCGACTTATCGATAGCGTCGCCCAGCAGCAGGCCAAGCAGTTCTTCGCCGCGTTCGTTGGTCATTTCGAGACGCCCGAACCGGAGGAAGCTGTCGCCGAAGTGGCGATGGAGCCCGCCGCAACATCGCCAGATAAGCCGGCGCCGCAAGCAGTTGCCCCCGAAGCGGCGACAGCGGCGAGCCCCGCGTCGGCCGCAGCGCCGCCGCCCGCTCCCGCAAAACCAAAAAGCGATGTCGGATTTTTTGTCGGTCCGGCGGTTCTTTTTGTAATCATGTTGGTGCTTCTGTACCTGCATCAAACAGGCTGGTGAGATAGATAGCGCTGCCACGAGCGCAATTTTTTTGTTTGGCGTCGACATTCTCGCTATGCTTGAAACCAATGGATCGGTGATGCTTGCGGGGATATCAATTTTGCATACTGCGGGCTCGCCCCATTTGGCCCGTGACGAATCGGACGCTATCGCAGAACGGACATAAACGCTGAAACAGCGAGTGTTTTTGCGAAGCGCTTTCGGGGAGGACACGATGACTGAACAAAACGAGAGCCTTTTCGGCGCTTCTGTCAAACGTCGTGAAGATCAACGCCTAATCAGTGGAACGGGAACCTTCCTCGACGATATCAGCCCACCCAATCTGGCTTATGTGGCGATCCTCCGAAGCCCACATGCCCACGCCCGCATTGATAGCGTCAAACTCGATGCTGCGCGCCAGCACCCGGGTGTGCTCGGAGCGTTCGCTGGATCTGACTTCGAGGCGGTGAACCCGCTACCGCTCGCGATGCCAGTGGGCGGCGTCGAGATGAACGGGCACACGCCGCGCACCCTGGCGATAGACAAGGCACGCTACCAGGGCGAACCGGTCGCGGCTGTGGTCGCAGAAAGCCAGGATATTGCCGACGACGCGGTACGGCTGATCGAAGTGGGCTACGAGGTGTTGCCGGCGACGGTCGATGCCGAGGCGGCCTTGAAGGACGGTGCGCCCGCCCTCCACGAAGGCGAGATGGGCAACAAGGTCTTCCATTGGGAAGCCGGCGACAAGGACGCGATGGACAAGGCGCTCGCAGGTGCCGACGTGGTCGTGAGTCACCGGATCCACAACCAGCGTCTGGTCCCCAACGCAATGGAAACGCGCGGATCGATCGCTCTCTACAACCGCGGTGAGGACAGCTACACGCTGTGGACCACATCGCAAGCTCCGCACGTCCACCGTATCCTCGTGGCGGCATTCGTGATGGGTATTCCCGAGCACCGGCTACGGGTGATCACGCCGCAGGATCTCGGCGGCGGTTTCGGCAGTAAGATCTTCGTCTACTATGACATGCCGTTAGTCTTGTCGCTGGCCAAGCTCGTGGGACGCCCAGTGAAATTCGTGGAAACTCGCCAGGAGAACTACCTGGCTACCACCCACGGCCGCGATCTCGTTCACTACATCGATGCGGCGGTCAAGCGTGACGGTACGGTCACCGGCCTCAAGGTGCGGTGCGTGGCAAACCTCGGCGCTTATTGCTCGACCATCGCGCCGGGCGTCGTTGCGACCCTGTATGGCCGAATGATTTCCGGCCCTTACCACTTCCCGGCGGTTCATAGCGAGATCGATGCTGCCTACACCAACACCATGATGGTCGACGCCTACCGCGGCGCCGGGCGTCCCGAGGCAACTTACTTGATCGAGCGCACCATGGATTTGGTAAGCCGCGAGTTGGACATGGATCCGGCGGAGGTGCGGCGCAAGAACTTCATCCGTCCGGATGAGTTTCCTTACACGCCACCCGAACTCGGCATGCTTGCCTACGATAGCGGCGACTATGAGAAAACTCTCGACAAGGCGCTCAAGACCGTCGATTACCAAGATCTGCGCCGCCAGCAGAAAGAAGCACGGAAGGAAGGGCGCCTATTTGGAATTGGCGTAGGCAGCTACGTCGAGATTTGCGGCGTCGCGCCGTCGCAGTGGATACAAAACGAGGGCTGGGGAGGGCCGCTCGGCGAAAGCGCCCACATCCGGGTCTTCGCGACCGGCATGGTGCAGGTGTCAACTGGATCGGTGCCGCAGGGCCAAGGCCACGAAACGACTATGGCGCAGATCGTCGCCCATGAGTTCGGCATTCCGTTCGAGAACGTGGAAGTGCTCCACGGCGACACGCAGGGCCAGCCCTTCGGCTTGGGCACCTACGGCAGCCGTAGTGCCGCGGTCGGCGGCACGGCGCTCTACATGTGTGCGGGCAAGATCAAGGAAAAGATGGTGCGCATCGGTGCACATATGCTGGAGGCGGCGGTCGAGGACGTGGAGTACAAGGCCGGTGCGGTTAGCCTGAAAGGCGTGCCCGACGCATCAAAAGCATTCGGCGATATCTCCATGGCGGCGTGGCTCGCGTCGGGCCTGCCCCCGGGCGAAGAGGGCATGCTGGAGGCGACGTCATTCTACGATCCGCCAAACTGCACTTTCCCGTTCGGCACCCACATCGCGGTGGTCGAGATCGAGCCGGAGACGGGCGTCGTGGAGGTCACGCGTTACACCGCAGTCGACGATGTCGGACCCGTCATTAACCCGATGATCGTGGATGGGCAGCTCCACGGAGGCATCGCGCAAGGCATCGGCCAAGCACTTTATGAAAAAGCGGTCTACGACGAGAACGGTCAGTTGCTGAGCGGATCAATGCTCGACTACACCGTTCCCAGGGCGGACCAGTTGCTGTCATATGAATTGGCACGAACCGTAACGCCGTCGCCGGTCAACCCCCTTGGGGTCAAAGGCGTCGGGGAAGCCGGCACGATCGTGTCGACGCCGACTGTGGCGAACGCTGTTATGGACGCGCTCGCGCCACTGGGCGTTCACGAGATTGACATGCCGTTTACACCGGACAACGTATGGCGTGCCATGCAAAGCGTGTCTTGATCACCGTTCAGTCTTACCGGAATTAAGAGCAGTTAGATCCAAAAGAGCATTTATCGAGAAGTGAGGGGAGAGACGTTAATGGGCACCCATGAAGTATCGATGACGGTCAACGGCGAGAGTAGAAGCGGCAGCGTCGAGTCGCGCACGTTGCTGTCGACCTTCCTGAGGGAAAACCTAAGGCTGACCGGAACCCATATCGGCTGCGACACCAGCCAGTGCGGCGCGTGCGTCGTTCATGTCAACGGTGAGTCGATCAAGTCGTGCACGCTGTTCGCCGTGCAGGCCGACGGACAAGACGTCAAAACGATCGAAGGCGTCGCCGATGGCGAAACGTTGCACACGATGCAACAGGCGTTCAAAGACAATCACGGATTGCAGTGCGGCTATTGCACGCCCGGGATGATCATGGCGGCGCTCGACATCGTTCGACGCATCCCCGATCCGACGGAGAAGCAAGTTCGTGAAGAACTCGAAGGCAACATGTGCCGCTGCACCGGCTACCACAACATCGTTAAGTCGATTCTTGCCGGTGCCGAAGCGATGCGATCCTAGCGGTCGGGAGGAAAAGAAATGTACGAATTCGAATATCATCGTGCCGGCAATGTCGGCGAGGCCGTCGATCTGCTGAGCAAATCATCCGATGGCCAGTATCTCGCTGGCGGGATGTCGTTGGTTCCAACCCTGAAGCTGCGGCTCGCCCGCCACGAGGATCTGATCGACCTCAATGGCGCCGGTGAACTTGCCGGCGTGTCCGCGGCGGGCGGTTCCGTAACGGTCGGCGCCATGACGCGCCATGAGGCCGTCGCTGATTCAGCGGACGTGCAAAAAGCGATCCCGGCATTGGCAGCGCTCGCTGGCGGTATCGGCGACCCCCATGTGCGCCACCGCGGTACGATTGGCGGATCCATCGCCAATAACGACCCGGCCGCGGATTATCCCGCCGCCGTGCTCGGGCTCGGCGCAACCGTCCACACCAACAAGCGTGAGATCTCAGCCGACGATTTCTTCACCGGCCTGTTCGAAACCGCGCTCGACGAGGGGGAGATCATCACCAAGGTGGTTTTCCCGGCGCCGGACGTGGCCTGTTACATCAAGTTTCCCAATCCCGCGTCGCGGTTTGCCATCGTGGGATCGTTCGTTTCCAAGAAAGGTGACGACGTGCGGGTTGCAATCACCGGTGCCGGTCCCGGGGTCTTCCGGGTCGCCGAGATGGAAGCCGCCCTCAAGGCTAACTTCGCCGCAGATGCGGTAGCCAATATAAAGGTATCGCCCGATGGTTTGAACGCCGACATCCACGGCAGCGCCGAGTATCGCGCCCACCTTCTTACGGTGTTGAGCAAGCGTGCGGTTGCAGGTTGCGGTTGACGGTAGCCTCGGCTAAACACCTCGTCATAACAAGCCCTTAGCGAAAACAAGGGGAGCTCTGGCTCCCCTTGTTTGCTAACGGCACAGGCCTTGTTGAAACAACCAATCCGCCGGTATGACACACGCACTCCCCGAATCGATAGACGCCACCGTCGAACTTCTGCGCGCGGGCAACTACGTCGCCGATCGCAGTTTGGCGACCACGCTTTTTCTAGCCATGAAGTTGGGCCGGCCGTTGTTCCTCGAGGGCGAGGCCGGCGTCGGCAAAACCGAGATCGCCAACGTTCTATCGCAGACCCTCGGGCGACGATTGGAACGCTTGCAATGCTACGAAGGTCTCGACGTTTCATCGGCGGTGTACGAATGGAATTATGCCGCTCAGATGATCGAGATTCGCATGGCCGAGGCCGAGGGCGTCCACGATCGCGAGCGGCTCGGCAGCGATATTTTTTCCGAGCGTTTCTTAATCAAACGCCCCTTGTTGCGCGCGCTCGAGTTAGATGGCGGCAACGCGCCGGTGTTGCTGATCGACGAACTCGATCGAACCGATGAGCCGTTCGAAGCATTCCTGCTGGAGATCCTCGCGGACTTTCAGATAACCATTCCCGAGATCGGGACCACAAAGGCTGAAACGCCGCCAATCGTGATCATCACCTCGAACCGGACGCGCGAGATCCACGATGCGCTAAAGCGGCGCTGTTACTACCATTGGGTCGACTTTCCGGACGCGGCCCGGGAACGGGCGATCCTTGCGGTGCGGGTACCAGGTGCCGGTGAGCGATTGGGAAACGAGCTGGTTGCGTTCGTTCAGGAGCTGCGCAAGGTCGACTTGTTCAAGGTCCCCGGCGTCGCCGAAACGATCGATTGGGCGGAAGCGCTCATGCAGCTCAACGCCATGGCGCTCGATCCAAGCGTTGTTGATGACACGCTCGGCGTCCTGCTTAAGTATCAGGATGACATCGCCAAGGTGCGGGGCAGCGAGGCTGCAGAAATCCTCAAGAAGGTCAACGCGGAGTTGGCCGAAGCCAACTGATGTCGGGTCACGACACCGAGCTCGAGGGAAAGCTCGCCAACAATATTCTCTATTTTGGACGCGTCTTGCGGGCGGCCGGACTTCCAGTCGGGCCGGGCAAAGTAATCGAAGCGATCCGGGCCGTGGAAGCCGTCGGTCTACGCAATAAGGACGACTTCTACTGGGGACTGCATTCCGTTTTCGTAAACCGCCAGGATCAACACGAGGTCTTCAACCAGGCCTTCCATATCGTTTGGCGCAAACCCAACATCCTGGCCCAGGTCTTGGGGACCGAGATGCCGGGCATGGCACCGCCCGAGGATGCCGAACAAGCAAATCGCCGAGTTTCTGAAGCGGTTAACAATGAGCGCGGCGATGAAGGAGATGACGATCGGGAGAATGAACAAGAGATCGAGCTCGACGCCTCGCTCACCTATTCCAACCAGGAAGTCCTCCAAAAGATCGATTTCGAAACCATGTCGATCGAAGAAATGGCCCAAGCCAAGGAGATCATCGCGCGCATGCGGCTGCCGATCACGGCGGTCCGGACCCGACGCTACGCCAGCGATCCACGGGGTCCGCGGATCGACATGCGGCGTAGCTTCCGGGCCGGTCTGCGCTATGGCGGATCGCTAATCCCCTTGCGCCGGCGGGCGCAGCAGTTACGCCGGCCGCCGCTTGTTGTGTTGTGCGACATCTCCGGGTCGATGAGCAACTACTCGCGGATGTTTCTTCATTTCGTGCATGCAATCACCAACGATCAGGACCGGGTCCACACTTTCCTGTTCGGCACGCGCCTTACCAATGTGACGCGCTATTTGCGCAACAAAGACGTCGATATCGCCTTGGCCAAGGTGCGCGATGCAGTCAACGATTGGTCGGGCGGAACCCGCATCGGCCATACCCTTGGCGAGTTCAACCGGGTGTGGTCGCGACGGGTTTTAGGCCAAGGTGCGCTCGTACTGCTGGTCTCCGACGGGCTCGACCGCGATGCCGGCGTGGGTCTCGCCGCGGAGATCGAGCGTCTCCACAAATCATCGCGTCGGCTGATCTGGCTTAATCCTTTGTTGCGCTATCGCGATTTTGAAGCAAAGTCTTCTGGTATTAAGGTCATTATTCGGCACATCGATGATTTCAGGCCGGTGCATAGCCTCGAAAACCTGTCGGAGCTTGCCGAAGCGCTCGCCGGCGAGTGGACAAACAGCTTCGACATCACAAGTTATGTGCCCGAGGAAGCGGCTGCATTTGCAGCAGAATTGGAGGGCACGGCATGACCATAATCAATGACGAAAATGTTCTCGAACAAGCGGCCGCGTGGCGTCATGACGGTAAGAACGTCGCCCTGGCGACGGTGATTGCCACCTGGGGATCATCGCCGAGGCCGGTGGGCAGTCAACTGGCCGTGGAAGCAACCGGCGCTTTCATCGGTTCGGT
>CAUZWH010000149.1:0-7307 GCA_963583675.1 Alphaproteobacteria bacterium | reverse complement strand
TCGCCAAAGCACATGGCGGCTATTCGGTGTTTGCTGGGGTTGGTGAGCGTACGCGCGAAGGCAACGACCTCTATCACGAGATGATCGATTCGGGCGTGATCAAGCTTGAGGGTGAATCCAAAGCAGCACTGGTGTTTGGGCAGATGAATGAGCCGCCCGGCGCGCGCGCGCGGGTTGGCCTGACCGGGCTGACGCTGGCCGAATACTTTCGCGACGAAGAAGGGCAAGACGTTTTGCTCTTCATCGACAATATCTTCCGCTTTACGCAGGCGGGTTCGGAGGTCTCTGCGCTCCTCGGCCGGATACCGAGTGCGGTTGGTTATCAGCCGACCCTAGCAACCGATATGGGTTTGCTCCAGGAACGAATCACCTCGACCAACAAGGGATCCATTACCTCGGTCCAGGCAATTTATGTCCCGGCCGATGATCTCACCGACCCGGCACCAGCGACCTCTTTTGCCCATCTCGATGCGACGACCGTGCTGAACCGACAGATCGCCGAACTCGGCATCTATCCGGCGGTCGATCCGCTCGATTCTACGTCGCGAATTCTCGATCCGCGCGTCGTCGGTGACGAGCATTACAACGTTGCGCGTGAGGTGCAGCGTATTCTGCAAACCTACAAGGCATTGCAGGACATCATCGCGATCCTGGGCATGGATGAGCTCAGCGAGGAAGACAGGTTGACGGTGGCACGGGCGCGTAAAATGCAACGTTTCCTGTCGCAACCGTTCCATGTTGCCGAGGTGTTTACCGGCACGCCCGGCCTGCTCGTCCCGCTCGAGGAATCCATTCGTGGTTTCAAAGAGATTTGCGACGGCAAACATGACGACATGCCCGAGGCGGCGTTCTACATGGTCGGCACTATCGATGAGGCCATCGAGAAGGCGAAGAAAATGGCGGCCGAGGCCGCCTAGTCGGGCAATCACATGGCCGAAAAACTCACCTTCGATCTGGTCTCCCCAGACCGCCTGCTGGTTTCGACCGAGGCCGACATGATTGTCGTGCCGGGGACCGAAGGCGATTTCGGCGCCATGGTCGGGCATCAACCGCTGATTTCGGCGTTGCGCCCGGGCATCGTCGAGATCCACGACGGTGGCGCGGTGAGCGCGCGGTTCTTCGTGCGCGACGGCTTCGTGGAAGTGACGACCGATCGCTGCACCGTGCTCGCCGAGGAAGCCGTGCCGGTCGCGGAACTCGATCGAGTCGGGATTGAGCAGCGGATTAAGACTGCTGAAGAAGATTTCGTCAACGCGAAGACAGATGAAACGCGCCATCACGCCGACCACGAGGTTCGCACCCTTAATGAGCTCCTGGCGGGTGCGAGCTAACCACCTCGACGGCCCCTTAATCAGTTGATTTTTATGAAGAAATATAACCACACTGGAACGTGGGGGTAAGAATTATTACTATTTCGTCGCGCAAAGCGCCCGGTCCTTGAGGGAGAACAAATGGGACGGCAATGGACGCTAGACGACATCGCGTGGCAGGCATTCGACCCGCAAAAGGTCGATCCCGATGTACTCCTCGGAGTCAAAGCCGCATCGATGGTCGAGAGCCACAGCGACGACTACGTGGTTTACCTGTGCCACGTGTTTCACGACGATCCGGAATTTCAAAAGGACGTAGCGCGCTGGGGCAGTGAAGAACTTCAACACGGATGCGCACTGCGCCGCTGGGCCGAGCTTGCCGATCCCAATTGGGATTTTGAAGAGGCCTTCGACCGATTTAGGAAAGGTCACATCCTCCCGTTGGATGCCACCGAATCGGTACGCGGTTCGCGCACCAGCGAATTGATTGCCCGTTGCGTCGTTGAAGTTGGAACCAGTTCGTTTTACAGCGCTCTGCGCGACGCGGTCGATGAGCCCCTACTGAAGCAGATTTGCGGCAATATCGCGGCTGATGAATTTCGCCATTACAAACTCTTTTACAAGACCTCCAAGCACTATCGTGGGCTCGAAAAATCGACGTTGCTTGCGCGGCTTTGGGTCGCTGTCTCGCGAGCTTGGGAGAGCGACGACGATGAATTGGCGTACGCGTATTATTGCGGCTCAGGTGATGCTAGCCCCTATGATCGTCGGATCCATTATCGCGCCTATGCGAGGCGTGCGTATTGCCACTACCGGTTCGGCCACGTCGCACACGGCATCAACATGGTGCTGAAAGCAATTGGGATCAGCCCGCAAGGCCGTTTCGCCAACGTTGCGGTTCGCTTGGGTTGGCAGCTTTTCCAGGTACGCTCTCGCCACCTTCAGGGCGCGGTAACTTAGACGGTCCTACCGCTTTATGAGCGAAGCCGTGGAGCGTTCTAGGCTTGGCGGCGGAGATCGTCGATCAGCCCAGCGAACTCCACGAGCAAGGCTTCGTAGACCGCTTTCTTAAACGGCACGATTACGTCGGGAAGCAGAGCGGGTTCGAGCCATCGCCAGTTATCGAATTCGGTGTGCGCGCCGCGATTCACATCGATCTCGCTATCGTCACCTAAGAAGCGGACGGCGAACCACTTCTGCGTTTGTCCGCGGAAGCGTCCGCCCCACACTTGGCCCACCAGATCCGCCGGCAAGTCGTAGTCCAACCAGCCTTCGGTCTCGCCAATGATCTCGACGTTGGCCGTTCCGATTTCTTCTTCGAGTTCGCGCAATGCCGCTTGGCGCGGTGTTTCGCCCGTATCGATTCCACCTTGCGGCATCTGCCACGCGTCACTGTTCCGATCGTTGCGTTGGGCGACGAGAACGCGGCCCACCCTGTCGAGAACCATAATGCCGGCGCACGGGCGCATTGGTAGCGCGGCGGCATCGTCGTCGGCCGTCTCCGATGTCACCGCACTCAGCCTGGCGTTGCTTTTGCTGCTTGGGCGGGGGACGGTCGGGACCGATGAATGCGATCGACGATCGCGGAGATCGGTGCCAACTCGATTCCTTTTTGCGCAAGCGAGGGTATCCACGCTGCCAGCCGCTCGATCGTAACCGGATACGGATAACCGATGCCGACCGCAATGCTTCCGCGTCGCGCGATTTGTTCGAGTTCGAGAAAATGAGCATCGATTGCGACACGCGACGCGCGCTGATCGAAGAATCTATCGCTGACGACGATCGGAAGCCCCATATCCAGGCCGATACGGGCGGCGACGCTGTCGCGGGTTGCGCCGGTGTCGAGAAACAAAAGTCCACGTCGCTTCAGCTCTATCAAGATCGGCTGTAGGTGATCCGGCGAGGTGGTGAATTTGGATCCCATAAAGCTCGTCACGCCTACATAGCCGGTAACCCGGCTTAGAACCCATTCCATTCGATCAATGTTTTCAGCCGGCGACAGCGAGGTGAGCAGCGTATGCGGGCCCGGGTCGTTGGCCGGATAACTGAGCGGCTCCATAGGCAGTTGCAGCAAGACTTCATGACCGGCGGCGCGCGCGCCGGATATCCATTGCGGTAGACCCCGCGCATAAGCCGCGAATGACAGCGTTACTTCGCCGGGAAGTTGTTGGATCGCTGCATTGGTGGCCGATTGGCTCATACCCATTCCACCGAGAAGAATGGCTATAAGAGCTTTGTCCGGCTTGGCGTCGCGGAACGGACGCGCATAAACGCGCCACGCCTGGCGACCATCGGCTGAGATTACCGGCAGCGCCCCTTGCGGCGGCTCCATGATGATCGCCGGATCTGGAACCGGCGCCATCACGACTTCGCCTGGTTGATTGCTTGGCTGATCGGTCGGCGGCGCCGCGGTCTTGGCGGACGGTTCAGTTTCTTTCGAAGCCTCTCCTTCCGTGTCGTCTTCTTGCACGATATCAGGCGCAACCGACGCGGTCTTCGTGGGTTCGTCGTTTTTCGTGATGTCCGGTGCAATCCCTTCGCTCGACGATCTCGTCGAGACCGCGGTGTCGGAAGCTATGTCATGTTTGATCGTATCCGCCTTGTCCGGCTTTGCTGCGACTTCGGCTTTTTCGGCGGGATCTTTTGTCGCGGGGACAGGTTTGCTAGCCGCTGCGGTCGTAGACCCGGTTTCCTCCGATGCAATATCGGGAGTGATACCGGGCTTCGCGGCCATTTTTTCCTCGCCACCGCTCGCATCGCGCTCGACTTCGGGCCGCATCGACGCGCTCGGCGATGCTTCGGACGTACGCGCCTCATCTGCGGCTGCATCGGCTGTGGCGATGTCGGGTCGAATACCAGTAGTTGTCGAAGTAGTCGGTGGCTGGGTTTTGCGTTCACCAACTTCAGCCGGCGCTTGGGGCATACGCGACGACATTTGTTCCGTATCGCTGGACGCTGCTTGCATCGCCGGCTGACTACCCGACGTCGCCGACGGTGGGTCCGCGGACTCCGCAGTTTTGGGGTCCTCCTCGCGGACTTCGGGATCGTGGGTAACCTGCGCCCAGCCGATCATTGCGGCAAAGATGGCGGCCACTGAGAGCGATGTAATTGCCAGCGCTGAGGGGCGGAAACGGGCTTCCGATTGCGTGGGTTCAGGTGTTGACGGTCGGCGTCCAGGCCTGCGCTTTGCTCGTTCCGCGGGTCTCTTTGGCACTATGTGATCTCGCGATCTTCCCGGGATAGGCCCTAGTTTGCGCTTGCCGCACGGCCGCCATAAAGCGCCAGCGCGTGCATGAGATCGACTGCGCGCGTTAGCTGATAGTCTTCCGGCGGCGTATCGTTTGCCTTGTCGTCCGCCGCCTTCTTATCGTCACCGTCGCCTTCACTTTCGCCCTGGCCCGCCAGATGCCCGCGCAACGACGCTTCGCTGCGCGACGGTCCGATGTCGAGAAGTTCAAGCCGCGCCCGCGGGACAAAAATGTCGGGATCAATACCAGTGGCCTGGATCGACCTCCCGGAAGGCGTGTAATACCGCGACGTGGTAAGACGAATCGCCCCATGTGGACCGAGCGGCACGATCGTTTGCACGGATCCTTTACCAAACGACTTGGTGCCAAGAATAATCGCTCGTTTATGATCTTGTAGGGCGCCCGCGACAATCTCGGACGCGGACGCAGACCCTCCGTCGATCAAGACAATGATCGCTTTTCCCTTAACGAGGTCGCCGCCACGTGCGTTGTAACGCTTGGAATCTTGGGTTCGCCGGCCCCGGGTCGAAACGATTTCGCCCTGCGTGAGAAATGCGTCTGATACCGCGATAGCCTGGTCGAGCAACCCACCGGGATTGCTGCGTAGATCGAGGATAAGGCCCTCCATCCCCTTGCCGATCTTCTCACTGATTTCCCCGATGGCCTTCTTCAGGCCAGATTCGGTTTGCTCTGTGAAGGAAGAAATCCGGACGTAGGCGACGTTGCCTTCGGCCCGCCCGCGCACCGAACGAACCGGAATTATGCCCCGCTTGATCGTAATCTTGAGCGGTTTCTCCGAACCCACGCGCGCAACCGTAAGGGTGATATCGGTATTGATCGGCCCCCGCATCTTGTCGACAGCGTCGCGCAGCGTAAGTCCGAGCACCGGTTCGTCGTCGAGGTGGGTGATCAGGTCGCCAGGTTTGACTCCCGCGCGGAAGGCCGGCGTGTCCTCGATCGGAGAAATAACCTTAACGAAACCGTTCTCCATACTGACTTCGATGCCGAGGCCGCCGAATTCGCCGCGGGTGGTTTCCCGCATGCGTTTGTAGGTGTCGGCATTCAGGTAGGAGGAATGAGGATCCAGTGAGGACAACATGCCCTTGATTGCCGCCTCGATCAGATCTTTGTCGGTAACGTCCACGACATAATCTGCCCGCACGCGTTCGAAAACGTCTCCAAACAAGTTTAATTGCCGGTAGGTATCCGAGCTTTCGGAAAAACCAGGAGCCGGAGTGGCTACGATCAAAATACCGGCGATGCCGGCAAGCAATGCCCTGCGCATTATCCACTTACCTCGTGTTCGAGTGCCGCGAGCCACGGTATCGGGTCGAATGGCGCACCGTTGCGACGCATTTCAATATATAGGATCGGGTTTGTGCCGTTCTCCCCAGCCATCCGTCCTACGGGTTCTCCAGAGAGCAGCATTTGGCCGACGGTTACATCTACGCGGGACAAACCTGCAACAAGCGTATGATATCCCCCGCCATGGGCGATTATCAAGAGTTGCCCATAGCTGCGAAAGCGTCCCGCGAACACGATTTCGCCATCGTGGGGTGCCAACACCTGCGCACCGGAGAGGGTGGCGATCTGAATGCCCTTGGTGCGGGTTCGGCCGGCATCCGGCTCATTGAATCCACGGAGGATGTTACCTTGAACTGGGAACGGCATTCGACCGCGAGCAGATTGGAACGTCTGCATGTTTTTACGCTTGGGTGCGGCTCGCGGTTTCGGAATCGGCTTCGTGCCGGACGGCGTCAGCGCGGCGCTTCCAGCCTCGAGCGTTGCGATCAACGCACGTAGAGATTTTGCTTCGCCGACTAGCTTTGCCAGCCTGCCAGCTTCGCGCTTCGCATTCGACGTTAAACGAGCCCGCGCCTTGCCTTTGCGGACGATCAGCTGGTCGAGTTCGTGACGTTCGCGTTCGAGCGATGCCGAATTATTGGCGAGGTCCTCCTTCTGGGCGGCGATCTCGGTGCGTAATTTGCGCAACGCATCGAGTTGAGCGCCGAGCCGGCGTGCGTCGGCCTCGAGGCGTTGTGTTAGGGAGCCCATAAGAATTGAGCTGCGCACGGAATCGACCGCCGAAGCCGGACTTGCGAGCCACGCCTCGGGCGGTTTTCGGGCAATCCTCTGAAGCGCGGTTAGCGAAGCTGCCAGTTCTTCGCGCCGCGCGGTGAGTGAACGTTCGCGCGACACTTCCTCACGGCCATAGGCGCCGAGTTGCCTTCCTAGCGCGGCGATCTTGGCTTCTCGGCGTCTTTCGACCCGCGCTTTTTGCACGGAATCGCGACGTAATCGTTCAATTTCGGCTTGATGATCGCTGGCGTCACTGGCCGATCGTTGCTCGCGTGCCCGACTATCCTCGATCGCCCTTTCTATCTCTAGAAGCTGCTGCTTGCCGTCGGCGGCTCTTGCTTGCGCCATCGTCATGGCGCCGAGCGCGACGACGACGATTATTATTCGGCGGCTAAGCAATGGCTTGACGTTCATCGGTGGCGAAGGCGCGCATGTCGGTCCCGATCAGAGAGCGGCCGGTCATCTGATCGGATTGCGAGATTCCAAGCAGGGCGAGAACAGTTGGCGCGACGTCGGCAAGCCGCCCCTCCTTTTTCGCCAGCCCCTGTGCCAGCCCCTGGGATCGTGCGTTGACGATAAGACACGGCACCAGTTCGGTGGTGTGCGCGGTGTGTGCTTGCGCGGTTGTGGGATCGAACATCCGTTCAGCGTTGCCGTGATCGGCGGTCAC
>CAUZWH010000148.1:0-7326 GCA_963583675.1 Alphaproteobacteria bacterium | reverse complement strand
TACCTCGACGCCATAGGCACTCCCATAATAACGCGCGATGGCGTCACGCAACGGTACTACGCCTAGGGCCTCGGTATAGCCGAGATGGGTTGAATCCATCACCCCCTTGACATGCTCGATTACCCTGCGGGGGGCGCCGGTAGTGGGTTCGCCAACCTCCAAGTGCAACACCTCGACGCCCGCGGCCGCCCGCTCGTTCGCGGCTTTGAGCACCTCCATGGCGTAGAACGGAGCAACCTGGCCGCGTCGCGATACCTTCAAGTCCACCAAAACTCCTCCGCGCTTACTGAGTAAGGTTTAGTCCCGAACCTCGGGGATCAGCGCCATATGTGCAACCACCACTACCCCGCCCGAGGCCCCCCAAACAGCGCAGTCCATTGACGAAGCCGATAGGCGATGCCCGGAAAACGGCATGATTTCGACGAACCAACGAATCGATCGCTGTTTGCGGGATGGAGGGTTCAACGATCACACGATCGGGCAAGCCGATATGCAGCACTCTTGGCGCGAGTAAGGCCGCTGGCAGGGGGACATCATCCGACAATGTGGCAACCGCAACCTGAGCCAACGCGGCAGGGGCCGCAATTCCCCCACTTGCCGCGCCCGCGAATACGACATGGTCGTCAGGGGTTCGAACAAACAGCACCGGTCCCGAATAGGCGTGGGTATTGCCAAGCATCGATACCGCCGCGGGAACCATCCCTGTAACCGGATCCCACGCACCAATTCCAAACGGGGAGCCCAGCATCAAATTGCAGGCAATCGCCGAGCCATCGTTGTCACCGACGACAAATCCGGTCGCGCCGTCACCTCCTGCAAGAGCCGGAAGCTCGCCGCTGACACCGGGCGTGTCAGTCGATTGCGCAGCATGCGCACCCGGCTCGTAGGTTCGCATGAGGGCATGCGCACGAAAGGACGACATTGGCGCGATGCGCGATGCCCGGAGATCAGCGAAGGCCCTCAGCGATATTTCAGCAAATAGGTGCGGTCGCTCTTCCACGGTGGCTGCGCGGTATCGCTCACCATCGGAGAGCATGAGCAATATCTGACCACTAATCGTACCGCCGGTAACCGGCAGCGGGATTGTATGCATGGTTAGATCGATAACATTCGCTTGCGCCGTTTCGCCCCAGACCGGCGCGTAGCCGCGTAGGTCTTGCATCGTCACACGACCTCCCATTCGACGTGCCGCATCCACGAATTGGCGACCCAGAAAACCTCGATACAAATCGCCCGCGCCGCGCGTCCGTAGCAAGCTGAGCGTGGACGAGATCTCGATCTGGACGAGACCATCGCCCTCCTCCAGCAATCCGTTCGCCCCTTGTGCCAACCATCGCGTCAGAGATTTGCTCTTACCGATCGCGTCCCCTACTGCGGCGATATTACGCGCCATCGCTCGCGACACCGGATGGCCCGATCGGGCGATCGCTTCAGCCGGCTTGACAATATCCGCCCAAGCCAATCTCCCGTATCGAGCATGAAGCGTCGCCAGTCCACGGACCATCCCTGGAACGGCTACGCTTCCGCCCGCCTTCGGGGCACGCGGAAGAAACTCCAGCGATTCAACCGCACCTGTTGGTCCGTCGAAGACTACACACATGCCACCACCGGCAAGATTGGCGGCGACCGGAAATGTCACCGCCAGTGCGAGTGCCGTGGCTACGGCAGCGTCGGCGGCTGAGCCGCCAGCGTTCAATACATCGCGTGCTACGGTGACCGCGCGAGGTTCATCGGCGGCGGCGCCAGCCTGCCTAACCCCCGTGAGCCGCGCTTGCTGAGATCCACCACACCCAACTAAGAGCACTGCAACCAAGACCACGGCAACCATCTGCCGGGTCGATTGACGGCAAGCTTTTACCACCCTAGTTTGAAATCTAATCACGAGGGCTCAACCGTTGTTCCACCGTTTTTCTCAGAGTCCCGTCGCTTCAATTGTGACGTCGTTCTGCGCGGGAATATTGGCACTCGTCGTCACTATAGACTCGGCGCAGTCGAGGTCGCTTTCACTGATCCGCGACGCGGAAATTGAAACTATCATCGGCTCTTACGCGGCGCCACTTTTCGCGGCAGCTGGTCTGGATCCGGGCGCTGTAGACATCAAGATTATCAACAGCGCCGACGTCAACGCTTTTGTCGCCGGCGGGCAACGTGTGTTTATTTTTACCGGTTTGTTGCTTGCGGCGGATAATCCCAACGAAGTGAAGGGCGTTATCGCCCATGAGGTTGGCCATATTGCCGGCGGCCACCTCGCGCGCCTCCACGATCGTCTACGCAAGGCCAATTCGCAGGCTATCGTCTCAACATTGATCGGACTGGCGGCGGCAATTGGTGCGGGCGCTTCTGGCGCCGGTGCCGCAGTGATATCCGGCGGTCAACAACTTGCCCAACGATCGTTGTTGCAATACAGCCGCACCCAAGAATCCGCGGCCGACCAAGCCGGAATCGGCTACCTCAATGCAACCGAAACGTCACCGCACGGCCTGCTTAATTTCCTCGAGAAGCTGGGTGACCAGGAAGTGTTGCTAACCAATCGCCAGGACTCCTATCTTCTCACCCACCCCCTCGCCCGCGAACGGGTTGCCTTACTGCGCGATCAGGTTTCAAGATCGCGATACAGCAACGTTCAAGAGAGCGCGGAAGAGCTATCGGATTTCGAGCGTCTAAAAGCCAAACTCGGTGGATTCCTCAACAAGCCCAGCAAGACCTTTCGACAATATCCGGCCTCGGACCAGAGCCCGCCCGCTCGCTATGCACGGTCGATAGCTCATCACAAAAGCGCCAATTTCGCCGCCGCTCTCGGTGAAATCGATAGCCTGATTGCAGAGTTTCCTAACGATCCATTTTACCATGAGTTGAAAGGACAGATCCTTTTTGAATCCGGGAGGGTCGCAGAGGCGATTGGCCCCTTAGCACAGGCTGTCGATCTATTGCCCCGCGCACCGATGCTACGCTTTGGCTTGGCACGCGCACAGATTGCAACCAATGATGCTGGTCAAAACCGGGCCGCCATCGATCACCTTCGCACCGTCGTGGATAGAGATCGCGACTCCACGGGCGCTTGGCAACAACTCGCGGTCGCCTACGGCCGCGATGGCCAATTGGGATTGTCGGCACTATCGAGCGCCGAATTCAACATCCGCGTCGGACGAAAACGTGACGCCAAGCATCACGCTGGTGGCGCCTCGCGATTATTGGCGCAGGGGTCGCCTGGTTGGCTTCGCGCTCAAGATATCGAGTTTGCCGCGGGCAAAAAGCGAAAGTAAATCCCGCGTGATAGCGGGCCTGTGGGCTTGTCTTCCCGGCCAAAGTCAACACAAGATGGCCAGCCGACGGTCAACGAACTGCGAGCGTAACCATGACGTGCCACCTACGCTATTGGATCACATTCATCATCTGCCTACTGCTATATCCGGCTGAAATAACTGCGGCCGCCGAGACGATTAACGCCGAAGAGAGGGGCAAGATCGAGCAAGTCATTCAGGATTACCTGCTCGCAAACCCCGAATTCATGCTCGACGTGTTCGAGCGCGTCACCCGTTATCAGAAGGATCGAGAATCCGAACGCGTGCGCGACAATTTGGTTAGTTTCAGCGACGAACTCTACGATGACCCGAACTCGGTCGCGGTTGGCAGCCCCAAAGCCGACGTCACGATCGTCGAATTCTTCGACTACAGGTGTTCATACTGTAAGCGTAATCATCCAATCCTGACCGCGTATCGCGATCGCAATAGTGGCGTCAAAATCGTCTACAAAGAGTATCCGATCCTCGGGCCGGAATCGGTCCTGGCATCGCGGGCAGCCATTGCATCGCGTCAGCAGGGTAAATATTGGGATTTCCACAACGCCCTAATGTCGACGCGTGGCAAGCTCACCGAGCAGCGCGTGTTCAAACTCGCCGCTGAGGTTGGCCTCGATGTTGATCGTCTGCGCGACGATATCCGCTCACCGGCCGTCAACCGGATTATTCAAGACAACTATCGGCTCGCCAAAGCGCTTGGCGTGAAGGGAACGCCCGGCTTTGTGATCGGCGATAACGTCATTCCAGGCTTTCTATCAGCTGAGAATTTGGAGCGCGCGGTCTTGAATGCCCGGGAGAGTTGTTTGTCGTGCTAGCCTGGCCTAGAACCTGCCCGTACAGCGGGTAACCGGCGGTCGTAGCGCCCTGCTCACGGTGATATGCCCCGAAAAAGTGGCATTCGATTGGACGAGGATGGGTTCGGGGCGCTCGTGGGAAGCATCTACGACGCTGCGATCGATCCGAGCGCCTGCATGAAGTCCTAAGCGAACTCCGCACGGTGACCCACTGCAGCAGCGCAAATCTTTTAGGCGTTCATCATGAAGGTTCCAGGGTCACGGTGCTGGCGGATGTCGACGTAGACCCCCAATGCTCCGCAGAGTATCTGTCCCACTATGCATCTATATGTCCGCGCATTCAGTACGGACAACGTTTTCCACAAGAACGCGTTTTCTATGACGACCAACTCGGTGGCGACCACTTCATCGATCGCAGCGAGTGGTATGCCTGGCTCGCTAAGTTTGACCTCCGCTATTTAATGGCTGGCTTTTTATATGACCACGAGTACGGTCGCGGCATTTTCACTTTGCAGCGGACCAAACCCCAGGGCCATGTCGGCTGCGAGGAAATCTCATTCTTTTCGCGGATCCTGCCCCACTTGCAGCGTGCAGGATATATCGGCCGGTGCCTTGAGCAACAAGCCTTGTGGCGCCTCGCCGACGGCGACGCCTTCGATCAGCTTTCCGCGGGGATTATTCTCACCGACACCGACGGCCGCATCCAACTCATCAATCAAACGGCTGAAGCGATCATCGGCCGTCGCGATGGATTGACTGTACGCCAACAACGTTTGGTCGTACGCCGCTCTCAGGAAACACGGGACCTCGAAGCGGTTATTCAGAGAGCCTGTAAAACGCCGCCGCTTGATGGTCTACCAACGACGCTGCGTATCTCACGCGGCCCAGATGAACACCCCTACGTCGTTGCGATCGCATCGGTCTCGGCTCGGGTTGCCACATTCTCTTTGCCCGGCCCCGGCGCGATAGTGGTTATTACCGACCCCAGCCGAAAAACCGCACTCAATGAACGAGCTCTCGCTTCGCTATACGGTCTAACTGCCGCCGAAGCGAAACTTGCTATCGCACTCTCTAGTGGCCTGAACTTGGCTGAGTACGCAGAACGCTCGGGTATTGCGATTGCGACCGCACGGGTCCATCTGCGCCATGCGATGGATAAGACCGGCGTGCACCGGCAGGCGGATCTCGTTCGTCTCACTTTCCTGGTAGAAGCCGGCGCCTCAACACGTGAGCAATAGATTTGACGGCGGTGCCGATGATTAATAAGGCAGTCATCCATGCGTTTTTCGGCGTCTTGGCTGCAAGTCTAGCCGCGTTGCAAGCGCCCCTTTATGCGCAGGAGATATTCCAGTCTGAGCGGCATAACTTTCAGGTCATCAAAGTGGCGGGCGGCCTCGATCATCCCTGGAGCCTGGCGTTTCTTCCCGATGGTCGGATGATGGTCACCGAACGCCGCGGACGCTTGCGTCTCATCGAGAATGGAAAGCTCGTGCGCAAGGCGGTGGCCGGATTGCCAAATAACATTACTTCGGATGGACAAGGCGGTCTTCTCGATATTGTCGTGCACCCGAATTTTGCCGCCAACCGATTGGTCTATTTGTCCTACGCGGGAAAACGTAGCGGCCGCGTCGGAACCGAAGTTGTGCGGGCGGTTTTCACCGGTGATCGCCTGACCAATGCGACGGTAATCTTCCGGGCATTGCCCAAATCGAGTGGCGGGAGCCACTTCGGCTCACGGCTACTAATCTCGGATGATGGCTTCGTCTACATCACTCTCGGCGACCGCGCCGAGCGTACCAGCGCTCAAGATCTGAACGACCATCGCGGCAGCGTCATCCGACTACGGGTTGACGGGAGCGTGCCGCGCGACAATCCGTTCACGGCGAATAACGAAGCGCGACCGGAAATTTTCACCCTCGGCAATCGCAACGTTCAAGGTATCGCGCTGCAACCGGGTAGCGGTTTGGTATGGATGCACGAACATGGCCCTCGTGGCGGGGACGAAATCAACATCGTCAAGGCCGGCGCAAACTACGGCTGGCCTGTCGTCAGCTACGGCATCAACTATGACGGCTCGACGATCTCGAAGCAGCCGACCCATCCGGGCGTGGAGCCGCCGGTGTATTACTGGGTGCCGTCGATTGCGCCGTCGGGCATGGCGTTCTACGACGGCGACAAGTTTCCCAACTGGCGCGGCAATATGTTGGTGGGGGCCCTCAAAGACCGGCTCTTAGTACGGCTCGAAATAGAGGGGCGTAAGATCGTTCACGAGGAACGCCTATTGCGCCGCAAGTTGGACCGCATTCGCGACGTGCGGCAAGGACCGGATGGCTTCATCTACCTGCTGAACGACTCGTCTCGCGGCGGCATATACCGCCTCGAACCGGCCGACTGAGGCGCGGAGAGCATGTAGCCCCGCTTGCCCTACTTTGCGTGGGGCTGCATCTCCGGGCGCGCACTCTCGAACGCGTCAAACGCGACCCACGCTGCCTCGAAGCTACTCCGCCACGTTGGGAACCTGCCACGAATTGACGTAGTCGTCCCACTCGATGGCTTCCGCGCCGGGCGCCAAGTCCAACGCATCACGGGTATCCACCATGACCGCCACCTCATCCGTTTCAGTTTTGGACTGGCGCGCACCAGTGGCGAACGCTTTGGGATGCGGACCATGGGGAAAACCGGCCGGGTGGAAGCTAATCATTCCTGGGTGGATATTGTCACGACTGAAGAAATCACCGGCATGGTAGAAGATCACTTCATCGTAGTCGGCGTTGGAATGATAGAACGGCACCCGCAACGCGTCCGCGTCCGATTCCAAAGGCCGCGGAACGAACGTGCAGACGACGAACCGATTTGCCTGGAATGTCGTGTGGACTGACGGCGGCAAGTGGTAGCGGTGGCTCATCAATGGACGCATATCTCGCCAGTTGATCCGAGCGGGCAATAGGGTCCCTTTCCAACCCACCGCATCGAGCGGGTTGTAGGGATAAGTCACGGTACTGATCGCCCCCCGCCGTTTCAGCTTGAGCCGCCATTCCGTGTCACCCTGCTGGGCGGTAAACCGGTCGTTAATAGCGGGAACGTCGAGCATTGCAGGATCAAAAATTGCGTGCTCGCCCACCATGCCCTTGTCGGGAAGGCAATAAGAATCGTCGGTCGCTTCGATCATTAGCATTGTCGTCAGCGCCGTGGTTTCGATGCGTCACACATGGTGCCGCGCGGCAGTATGATGT
>CAUZWH010000147.1:0-7414 GCA_963583675.1 Alphaproteobacteria bacterium | reverse complement strand
TCCACAATCTAGCGCTCTAACCGACTGAGCTACGCCCGCCACAAGGTGCCATTAATGGGTTGCGCGACCTTGGTAACGCTAGGCGTCGCGCGTCGTCAAGCATCAAACCTCACGACCCGTTGCCCCCGCCCGGTTTCGACGTTTACGACCGCGCAACAAAGGTGCATAAAATCAGCCATGCAAGTTGCAGATCGCATGGCGCGTCTTGGCACCGAGAGTGCGTTCGAGGTCTTGGCTCGAGCCGAGGCACTCAAACGCGCCGGCCGCGATATCATTAGCTTGGGTATCGGCCAGCCCGATTTCCCGACACCGCCGCATATCGTCGAAGCCGCGCAGAAGGCGCTCGCCGATGGCCACCACGGCTACACCCCGGCCAACGGCATCCTGCCCCTGCGCGAAGCCGTGGCCGCAGATATTGCCACCTACCGCAACGTCGAGGTCAACCCGGATCACATCATCGTTGTACCAGGCGGCAAGGTGACCATGTTTTTCGCGATCATGATGTTTGGCCAAGACGGTACCGAAATCATGTACCCCGATCCCGGATTTCCGATTTACGAATCGGTGATCCGTTTTTCCGGCGCCACACCGGTGCCGATCGACCTCCATGAGGAAAACAATTTTTCATTCAGCGCCGACGAGGTCTTGGCCAAAATTACCGCATCGACGCGGCTGATCATCGTCAACAGCCCGGCCAATCCCACCGGCGGTGCCGTGCCCAGGGCCGAATTCGACCGTCTGGTGGCAGGGCTCGCCGCACATCCGCAGGTGGCGATCCTGAGCGACGAAATCTACTCGCGCATGCTCTATGACGACCGCGAGCACGTGACCCTCCTCGACTATGAGGACATCCGCGATCGCTTGATCGTACTCGACGGCTGGTCGAAGACCTATGCCATGACCGGCTGGCGGATGGGCTATGGCGTGTGGCCGGAAGCACTGATAGACGCGGCGACGCGGTTCGCGATCAACGACCACTCGTGTGTTAACGCAGCAACCCAGCACGCTGGAATTGCCGCATTAACCGGTCCGCAAGACGGCGTTGACCGGATGGTCGCTGCATTCGATGAGCGCCGCGGCGTGGTCCACGATGAGTTGAATGCGCTGCCCGGGGTTAGCTGCATCCGGCCAGCCGGCGCTTTTTACGCATTTGCGAATATCAGCGATACCGGGCGCACCGCCAAGGAACTGGAAACCTTGTTTCTTGAAGAGGCCGGGGTCGCGACGGTCGCTGGCACCAGCTTTGGCGCCGAGGGTGAAGGCTACGTGCGCTTTTCTTACGCAAACAGCGTCGACAACATCCGCGAAGCCATGCATCGCATCCGCAGGTGCTTGGAAACTAACCCGCGGCACGGCACAAAACGTTATTCGCTTGCAGAAATGCCTAATAACTAGGCGAACTGCCCAAAATTAGGCGGCTAGGATTAAAATAAATTTCTAAAGTGAGAAATATATTCTTGCAATATCAGTGAGTTATGGTGTCGTCAAAAGCTGGCACGAATCGTGCTTTTAACTATTCGCTAACCATAATCGACGGCGGTTCTGCGGCCGCTCCCCAGCGCCTTTGTTTACCCCAACAGGTCATGCCATGAAGAAGATTGAAGCCATCGTGAAACCCTTCAAGCTCGACGAGGTGAAGGAGGCGCTTCATGAAATCGGCCTCCAGGGAATGACCGTTACCGAGGCCAAAGGCTTTGGCCGGCAAAAGGGGCACACCGAACTCTATCGCGGCGCTGAATATGTGGTCGACTTCCTGCCCAAGGTGAAGATCGAGATCGTCATCGAGGATAGTTTGGTCGAACGCGCGATCGAGGCGATACAGCAAGCCGCCCACACCGGGCGTATTGGCGACGGCAAGATATTTGTCATCGACATCGAAGAAGCGATACGTATCCGGACCGGGGAAAAGGGCCGCGAGGCGGTTTAACTACAGTTTAAGACAGATCGATTGAAGAGGAAGGAACAAGAAAATGGCCGACGCCAAAGAAGTACTCAAGACGATCAAGGACAAAGAAGTAAGGTTTGTCGACCTGCGCTTCACCGATCCGCGCGGAAAATGGCAGCATCTGGCGATGGATGTGCGTGTCGTCGACGAGGACATGTTCACCAGCGGCGTCATGTTTGACGGTTCGTCGATCGCGGGCTGGAAGGATATCAACGAATCCGACATGTGCCTGATGCCCGACCCAGACACCGCAACGATGGATCCGTTCGCGGCGCAGACCTCACTGGTACTTTTTTGCGACGTCCATGAGCCAACAACCGGCGAGCCCTACTCGCGCGATCCACGTTCGTGTGCGCGGCGCGCCGAAGCTTATCTTGCGCACACCGGGATCGGCGATCGAGCGCTGTTTGGCCCCGAGCCTGAGTTTTTCGTATTCGACGATGTTCGCTACGACGTATCGATGAACAACACGTTCTATTCGATCGACGAGGAAGAAGGCCCCTACAATACGTCGCGCAACTACGAAGGCGGCAATGTCGGCCACCGCCCGCCGGCCAAGGGCGGTTATTTTCCGGTACCGCCGATAGACTCCCACGCCGATCTTCGCGCTGAAATGGTCACGGTGATTGCCGAGATGGGCGTTCTCACCGAAAAGCACCATCACGAGGTCGCGCCCAGCCAAAACGAATTGGGTATCGAGTTTTCGACCCTACTCAAAACCGCGGATAACGTGCAGATTTACAAATACGTTGTCCACAATGTCGCGCATTCCTATGGCAAAACTGCGACATTCATGCCCAAACCAGTGGTCGACGACAACGGTTCCGGCATGCACGTTCACCAGTCGATCTGGAAGGGCGACAAGCCAGTTTTTGCCGGTAACAACTACGCGGACCTATCAGAGCAGGCGCTCTACTACATCGGCGGCATCATCAAACATGCGCGCGCGATCAATGCCTTCTCCAATCCGACCACCAACAGCTACAAACGCCTGGTGCCGGGATTCGAGGCGCCGGTGCTGCTGGCCTACTCCTCGCGCAACCGCTCTGCATCGTGCCGCATTCCGTTTACGTCTAGTCCCAAGGGCAAGCGGGTCGAGGTGCGCTATCCCGACCCCGCAGCCAACCCGTATCTAGCGTTTGCTGCAATGTTGATGGCGGGGATCGATGGGATCGAAAATAGGATTCATCCGGGCGATCCGATGGATAAGAATCTCTACGATCTTCCGCCGGAAGAGCTGAAGGACGTGCCAACGGTGTGCACCAGCCTCGCCCAGGCGCTAAAAAACCTCGATGAAGACCGCGAGTTCCTCAAGAAGGGCGACGTGTTCACCGACGACCTGATCGACGGCTATATCGAGCTCAAATCCGATGAAGTCCAATCCTATGACATGACCCCGCATCCGATCGAATTCGCGATGTATTACAGCGTCTGACAACGCTTATCGAAAATATTAGAAAGGCTGTTCAACTAACTGTTACACAGTATTTTTTCTATATTACATCAGCGAGACCAAGCGGTAATAAGGGACCTATCTGGGTGCCGGACAGCGGCACCCAAATCGTACGATTAACGAACGCCTCGCCGCCATCATCGGCGGGTTCAACAATCGTAAACTCGTCTGTTGAATAGATTGATTGGTCGAGAAATCTTGCCTCGCGCGCGATGACAAATTCATGGCCGCTACCGCCGTTCAGTTGATAGCGATTCTCGACCACGGTTAACACCTCGCCGACCTCGATCTCGGCGCCTAACTCTTCCTGCATTTCGCGGGCAAGTGCAATTTCGCTCGCTTCACCGAAATCGATCTCGCCACCGGGCGGTCGGTAGCCGAGAATTTGATCCTTAAGATGGTCGTTAATTTCCATGGCAAGGATTTCAGCATCGCGCCGAATGATGCCGATCACCACAGCGCGGATGCGTTGGGGCGGGACCCAGATGCCGGTCATGCGCCTAGGCCTCGTCAACCGGACGCGGTTTGCCATCCTCATCGATGGCGACAAATACGAATGTGCCCTCGGTAACCAGAAGTTCCTCGTCAGCGGTTCGGCGACGGTGAACGTAGGTATCGATTTGTATATCCATCGAGGTCCGGCCAACCTTTGCGACGTGGGCGAATACGCTTACGAGATCCCCGACGTAAACCGGTTGGTGAAAACGCATTGCGTCGATTGCGACAGTAACCACGCGACCCTGGGCTCGTTCGGCAGCAACCACGCCGCCGGCAATATCCATTTGTGACAGAATCCAACCGCCAAAGATGTCGCCGCTTGCGTTGGAATCGGCGGGGCGAGGGACCGTACGGATTACCGCATTGTTGGGCTGAGTTATCTTGGAGGCCATGGTTGCCATAACAATGCCCTACATCTTGTTGTTGCTAACTTTGCGCATACCGTATAGTGCCCTGCTCAGACGATTTTGTAACGTGGCTTCCAGCACCCCATATCCGCACCCATTTCGAATATGACAAACCTGTTCGAGTTCGCCGAGACCGCCAAGCGGCCTAAATCCAGCCGTAAGTCGGGAGTAAGTTCAGATAAGATGGCCCGCGACTACACAGCCAAGCACATCGAAGTGCTCGAAGGACTCGATCCTGTACGGCGACGACCCGGCATGTATATCGGGTCGACCGATGATTACGGCCTGCATCAACTGGCCGCCGAAGTCATCGACAACGCGATGGACGAGGCGGTCAATGGCTTCGCAAGCCGCATTGATGTCACGCTAGCCGCGGATGGCACGTTGACGGTCGGCGACAACGGCCGCGGCATTCCAGTCGACCCGCATCCAAAGGCAAAAAACAAATCTGCCCTCGAAGTCATCCTCACAACGCTACATTCCGGCGCAAAATTCGGTGATAAGGCGTATCAAACCTCGGGCGGGCTCCATGGCGTCGGGGTCTCGGTCGTCAATGCCTTGTCCGAATGGCTCGAAGTCGAGGTGGTGCGCGACGGCGCCCGCTGGACCCAGCGCTACGAACGCGGCAAACCAACGGGTAAACTGAAGAAAACCGGCAACGTCAAAAATCGCCGCGGCACCAGCATTACGTTCCTGTCCGATAGCGAGGTTTTCGGCGGGCAATGCTTGCGAGGCGAACGGGTCTTCGCGATGGCGAAATCAAAGGCATATCTCTATGGAGATGTAGAGATTCGTTGGCGGTGCGACCCCGCTATGCTCGACGGCGATGTTACCCCGGCCGAGGAAACGCTCCATTTTCCGGAAGGACTGGGCGACTATCTCCACGAACTCATAGCGGGACGCGAGGCCGTTACGCCGACCCCGTTTATCGGTGCCGCAAACTTCCCGCGCGAGCTCGGGCGGGTCGAGTGGGCGATTGCTTGGCCGGACGGTGGAGACGGCCGTCTCCTCTCGCATTGCAACACCGTAACGACGCCCGACGGCGGCACACATGAAAGCGGCATGCGTGGGGCGCTCACTAAGGCGCTCAAGGCGTATGGCGAACTAGTCGGCAATCGCCAGGCTGCCCAAATCACGACCGACGACGTTGTCGGCGGCGCCATCGTCTTGCTTTCCGTGTTCATGCGCAATCCTCAGTTCTTCGGACAGACCAAAGCTAAACTGACCAATGGCGAAGCCACGCGCTTGGTTGAAAACGCGGTGCGGGACCATTTTGATCACTGGCTAAGCGGCGCGCCGGAGGCGGCCAACGCACTTCTTGGCGTCGTCATCGAACGTGCCGAAGAACGACTACTGCGCCGGCAGGAGCGCGACGTCGAGCGCAAATCTGCAACACGCAAAGCACGCTTGCCCGGAAAATTGGCCGATTGTTCGGAAGGCTCGCGGGATGCCACCGAGGTCTTCATCGTCGAAGGCGATTCAGCCGGAGGATCGGCCAAGCAGGCGCGTAATCGCCGCACCCAGGCGATTTTGCCGTTGCGTGGCAAGATCCTCAACGTTGCCACGGCAGCGCAAGCCAAGCTACGCGGCAACCAGGAGTTAGGCGACCTAGTCAAAGCGCTTGGCTGCGGGATCGGCGATCGATTCCGCGCTGAAGATCTGCGTTACGGCAAAGTTATCATCATGACCGACGCCGATGTCGATGGCGCCCACATCGCCGCGCTTTTAATGACCTTTTTTTACCGCGAGATTCCCGGCTTGATCGACGCTGGCCATCTCTATCTCGCGCAACCACCGCTCTATCGTTTAACCCAAGGTGGCAAAACTGTGTACGCCCGCGACGACGCTGACAAAGACGCGCTTATCAAAGAGGCGTTCGATGGTCGCGGCAAGGTCGACATCAGCCGCTTTAAAGGATTGGGCGAGATGCCGCCGGCCCAGCTCAAAGACACGACGATGGATCCGGCAAAGCGATCCCTTCTGCAGGTAATAATTCCTAAAAATGAGGACGTGTCTACCGAGCGATTGGTCGACGACTTAATGGGTCGAAAACCCGAACGTAGGCTTGCTTTTATACGCGAGAATGCCCATCTCGTAAGAGAGTTGGACATTTAGGCACGTATCAACCGGTCGTGCCCGGCATGAGCGGAGTTCGCCATGCGCACACGTTTTTTTAGATTTGCGGCGATAGGCGTGATGCTTGTCGCTCTGGCGCTTAGCGGTTGCGCTGACGGAACGCGTGTGAGCGCACTGCCGACGATAACCTCCTACTATTATCCAACCTTGGTTTGGCACGCGACGCGTGATGGCGGTATGCGAACCGTGATCCACGGCAATCCGTTTACTGCACAACAGGCCGAGACCAACAAACTGATACTCGCGCAGCTCAAGCTGCCGACCCGGTTTGACGCAGCCCCGTTCCAACTACTCCCGCCAGAATCGCCCACCCGAGGTTACCGCCTGGTCTTGATTTTTAACCCTAACCCGCGCTGGATCGGCTTCCAAAAAGCGTGCGGAGATCTCTCTGATATCGCCATCGCGCCGGCAGCAGATGCGATCGCCCTCCACGCCTCGTTCTGCATTGGCACCCGGGCGATCACCGAATTCGACCTGGTTGACGTTGTCAGTGGTCCTGATGACCCGGCATTCGCGCAGATGATGCGAAATGCGATTGACGAACTACTGCCCGCGTATGGGGTGGGGAAACAGTTCGCTCCGTCCGGTATTTAGGTTTCTATTTAGGTATTTGGGTTTCTATCTATGATTGTAGAATATGCGTAAGGCTAACTATCTATGGTTACAGGCAGGAAACACATGCCCTCATAATTCACAGACGCTAAAAAACACATTTCTCTGCGCGGCATTTGCGCTTTTGCCATCACTGCGTGTTCCGGTTTTAGCTCGTCGGTGACCGATTCCTTTCCGACTCTGTCCCCAGCTTATGCACCGACGTCGGTTTGGTATGCCACTAAGGACGGTCTGCAAACGGTTATCCACGGCAATCCGTTCAGCGGTCCCCCGGCTGAAGCAAACAAGGCGATTCTCGTGAGCCTACGGATGCCAGCGTGGCAACAGGCTGGCGAATTTGTCGCTTATTCGAAAAATCAAAGA
>CAUZWH010000146.1:0-7416 GCA_963583675.1 Alphaproteobacteria bacterium | reverse complement strand
ACGCTTGATCCGGGTCGGCATGAAAGATATTCGCATCGCTGGACGAAACACCCAGGGCGTTACCCTGTTCAAGACCGTCAAGGACGAGCGCGTGGTCTCGGTCGCCTGGATGCCCGAGTCCGACGAAGACGAACCGCAAGACGGGGAGGATCCCGTCATCGAGGGCGAGGCCCAGAGCGGCGCAGGCACGGAAAACGAAGTTCCGGAGGGCGACCAATTGAACGGCGCGGAATCGGACGCCGAAAATGGTGCGGATGACACGCCAGATGATACTCCAGATGACACTGGCGCCGATCGAGCCTAGATAGAAGCGGCGAGATTGACGACGAGGCTGGGCGAGGGGCACAAACGTGGCAAGACAACTGGTCGGGGTTTATCCCGGAACATTCGATCCGATCACCAATGGCCACATGGATGTGATTGTGCGCGCCATACGCATCGTTGATCACTTGGTGGTTGGGGTTGCGGCCAATATCGGCAAAGGCCCGCTGTTCTCCGTCGAAGAACGCGTGTCCATTGTGCAAGATGAGCTAGAGTTGCTTGATCTTGGCTCGACAACACTCCAGGTACGGCCCTTCCGCAATCTGCTGACGGACTTCACAACCGATGTTGGCGCTTCGATCATCATTCGCGGCTTGCGCGCGGTATCGGATTTTGATTTCGAATTTCAGATGGTCGGAATGAATGCGCGGCTCAATCCCAATATTGAGACGGTGTTCCTGATGGCCTCGGAAACAAATCAGTTCATCGCCTCCAAGCTGGTAAAGGAAATTGCCTATCTGGCCGGCGATGTCTCGAAGTTCGTCTCAGCCAACGTAACGGTGCAGATCGAAACCAAACTGGCCGATCGGCGTATCGCCAAGTTTGGTTCTTGAACAAACGGAAGTTGAAAATGCTGAAGATCTTCGCTCGAATTGCGATCGCGGCCCTGTTGATCATAGTTGGCCAAACGTCGGTGGAAGCGGCGGAACCTGAAAACATGCTCCTGCTCGAACTCAAAGACGGCACGGTGGTGATTGAGCTGTTTCCGCAACTCGCGCCAAATCACGTCAAGCGGATCAAGCAATTGGTCCGCGAGGGGTATTACGACGGCAAGACCTGGCACCGCGTCATCGACGGCTTCATGGCCCAGGGCGGTTCACCCTCGGGCGATGGCCAGGGCGGCACCGGGCAAAAGCTAAATGCCGAGTTCTCCGACGAAAAGCATGTGCCTGGGATTCTCTCGATGGCGCGCACCAGTGATCCCAACAGTGCGGACGCGCAGTTCTTCATTGTGCTGGCTGACGCCCCACACCTCGACGGCCGCTACACGGTTTGGGGGCGGGTATTCAGCGGGATGGAGTTCGTCGAGAAAATCAAGAAGGGCGATCGAAACAACAACGGCAGCGTTACCAATCCCGACACCATCATTTCTATGAAGGTTCAGGCGGACGCCCAGTAGTTAACGATATCGGCGCATATAGCGGTATAGGGCTGAACCGTGCTCATTGATCCTTAGGTTGCCGTCGATTTTGGACCTCCCATGAAGGTCTCTCTTTTCGATTTTGATTTGCCCCGCGAGTTGATCGCGGAAGAGCCGATATCGCCGCGCGACGCAGCTCGGCTGTTGATGGTAGGCGATCAACTCCAGGATCAAACAGTTGCGGTACTGCCCGAACTCTTGGCACAGGGCGACGTGGTTGTGTTCAACAATACCCGCGTCATTCCAGCCCGATTGGTCGGCGCCATAGATAGGCCCGGTCGGGGAACCGTCGAAATTACCCTACACAAAGAGATCGAGCCGGCCCGATGGAAGGCGTTTGCGCGCCCAGCAAAGAAGTTAATTACCGGAACAAAAATATTATTTTCCAACGAGTTACGGTGCGTTGTTAACAAACCACACATGCAAGGTGAAACGGATCTTACGTTCAACGTCTCAGGGTCAGCACTGCGTGCACAATTGGAACTAACCGGATCGACGCCCCTGCCTCCCTATATTGCTCGACCTGAGGGCGCGCTCGCACGCGATCGTCGCGATTATCAGACGATCTATGCTGAGCATGACGGCGCCGTCGCCGCGCCGACGGCCGGGTTGCACATCACGGAGACGTTGCTCGATGCCTTAGATGCCAAAGGGGTCATCCGTACGATGGTGACCTTGCATGTCGGCGCCGGCACTTTTTTGCCGGTCAAGGTCGACGACACTGAAGATCACGTCATGCACGCCGAGTGGGGGCGGGTTAATGCAGCGACCGCCGAGATTATCAACGCTGCACGAAAGTCGGGCGGGCGGATTATCGCGGTAGGGACCACCAGCCTGCGGCTTCTCGAGGCGGCGGCTGACGAAAATGGTGTTGTGAAGCCCTTCGAGGGCGACACCAGCCTGTTCATCACGCCGGGTTATCGTTTCAAGGCGGTAGATCTACTGCTGACCAACTTCCACCTGCCACGCTCAACGCTGTTCATGCTGGTCGCGGCATTCGCCGGCCTCGACCGCATGCAGAGTGCTTACACGCACGCGAAAAGCGCGGGCTATCGGTTTTACTCGTTTGGCGACGCGTGTTTATTGAAGATGTGTTCGAGAGACGTCTAGTCGAACGTGCAGGGCCCGGGATCGCGAATTAGCTGCATTGTGTTGCAGCGGACGCCGCCGCCATATTTGTGGACTTCGTCGTAAGGGATAGCGATTACCTCGATACCCTTGCTTTCCAGCAGCTTGATGGTCTTGGTCGCGCTTTTGTTCATGATCACCTTGCGCGGCTCAACCGTTATCCCGTTGGTTGGATAGAGATCCACCTCATCGGCCGGCGCTTCAATTAGTTCGTAGCCCATCGCATGGAGGTCGCGGATCGCTTGGTAGTCGCACCAGGGCGGATAGATCATCGCCAGCTTGGCGTCGAGCGGCATAATCCACATATCGGAGTGCATCCACCCGGGCACGTCATGGTGGTATTCGTAGAGGGGCCCAGGACTGCGGGCCAGTAGCACTTCTTTGTAGCCCGCACCTTTGAGAATTGGGATTACCTGCTCGGCGCCCTCACGGTTGCAGTCGGTCGACAACATGAGAATGAAGAAATCATCGCTCATCCGGGTGCCGGCACCGATTTCGCAGACCCCGTTGCCATGCACGGTGTAGAGAATCGGACAACCCAACTCCATTAGGGCCTTGGACACATAGCGCGAGCGTCCGCGCCAGTACGGTGTCGCCTCGCGCGGGATAATCGCACCACCGTTGATCACGAAACCTGCGGCGGCCGAGATCGAGCGTTTCATCGGCCCATAGGGTGACATCGGCGGATCGTCGGCCCACCGCAGATCGTGCACCGTGACTCCGAGATCGGCATAGGTCTTCATCAAATTGCCGTGCTGTTCTTGCATAAGCTCGAGGTTCGGCGTGACGCCGTTGAAAACAAAAAACGAGGAATCCTGCTCGTAGAGTTCGAGTACTTCGGTCTCGGTCGGCTTGACCATGGCAACTTCGCGTAGCCGGCCGATGCCTTGGGCGCCCCACGGCTTGCCCCACACTGCTTCGAGCTCGTCCATGTACGAGACCTCGGCGTGGTAGCGCTGATACTGCGGTACCTTGCCTTCTTCGTAGAACTCGAACTTCTTGTAGGTCTCGGCGACGGTTCCGCCAGCTTTGGGTTTCGATGCTTCGTTCATGGCTGCCTCCCGATGGCTCCGCGGAACATATCAGAAGATCACCCAATCAGAAGATTGCCGAGATCCCATCGAGCATGCCGTCGCTATTGGCGAGGTTTACCCGTTTCCATTGGATCTTGAACCCATCCTCGGTCCGGATCAGTCCGTGGCGGCACGAACCACCGAAGACTTGCTGTTTGTCGCGGCGGTACTCCAGCATTTGAAAATTGGAGCCGACCAACAGGTCGGCATCGTCGGGCGAATCGTCTTCGATCGTGACATTGCCGATGAGGTGGCTGGTGCGCGAAGGCGGCATCTGTGCGTGAATGCGCGGGTTACGCAATCGACGAACCCGTGTTTCGAGCAATCGCCGGTCGTCATAGATAAGCGAAATCGTGTCGTACGGGTTGTCTTGATCGGGTTGTACCGGCACCCAGTACCAGCCGGTATCGGTAAAAAGGTCGAGCCACGCTTCGAACTGCCGATCGTCGAGCAGCCGCGCTTCGTGGAACAAGAACGCTTCGATCTGGCGGATATCAACGTCGTCCTGAGCCATTAGGCGCCGGTGCTCATATAACTCATCCAGGCGTCGAACATATTGCGGATATGCAGCTCACTGGTGCCATTGGTTTCGCGGGCGTTGTTGTCGACTGCGGTGTCGATGCCGAGTTCCCGGCCCATATGGATCCATTCGGGCCCTTCGCATTGGAGGCCCTCACCAATGCGTCCATAGGTTTCGAGGTCGTCGGTCAACACCAGCGACCCGGTCCCGTTGGTGACATTGGCAAAGCGAATCGTGTCCGCGAACAACCTTTCCGGCGCCTGAGGCATGCGAAACGAAAATGTGTGCACTTCGGTACGGTTCACCGAAACGGGATGCACGACCCGCAATTGGCGAAACTGACTCATGAACGAAACCGTGGGCCAGACATTAGTGTTCCAGCGCGCAACCGAAAGGATTTCACGGGCTCTGGCCTCGCCCTTGTCAGCCTTCAGGGCATCGATGTAATCGGCGAAGGAGGGGTCGTCCAGTGCCGCGACGAGTTTCTCGTCGTCGTGATAATCGCCCATATAGCTGTGACCGTTGGGCACAGTCCACAAGCCAACACTGTCACGAAAAAAGTTATACCCCACGCCGTTTTGGCGCATCTGGCGCACCGCGATTTCGCCTGCACCATCGGAGAAAACGTCGTCATCTTGGGCTCGTGCGGCGTCGATCGAGGATTCATGGACGTTGCTGGGATGAACGCCGTCGCACAGATTCTCGAGATAGACCTTCCAATTGGCATCGAAGGCATGCTTGAAGACGCCGCCAGCCACCTCGATCTCATCGCCCGGTGCGCGATCGATCATGTCGTCGAACGAGGTCGTCATAAAGCCAAGAAACTCCCTCAGCCCAGGTCCCTCCGAGCTGAGATTGGCGAACACGAAGCCACGATAATTATCGGTTCGGGCGACCGGCAACAGGCTGTTGCCGGGGTCGTTGAAATCGAGATTGCCCGGATACCCTTGCGCGATCGGCACCGCCGACAGCTTGCCGTCGGTGCCGTAGGTCCAACCGTGATAGGCGCAGCGAAATTCACTGACATTGCCGGATTCGGCGGTGGCAATCATGGCGCCACGATGGGCGCAGCGATTGTTGAGCACGTAGATCTCGCCGTCGTCGTGGCGAACCATGAGCACGGGCTGGCGGCCAATGCGCGTGGTGTAGAAATCGCCGGGGTTCTTAACCTGACTTTGGTGCCCGATATAGATCCAGGCATGTCCGAAGATGCGGTCCAGTTCAAGTTCAAACAGCTCTGGGTCGGTGTAGAGCCGCCGGTGAACCCGATCGTCGCGTATCAGAGCCGAAAGATCGTCGGTTTCGTTCCCGCGCATGTCAATGATCCGAATATTTGGTTGTGAGGTTCAATATACCCGAGCAGCGCGATGACCGGAATCCCCGGCGAACTCCGCTCACGCCGGTTTTTTGCGTGAGTGCACCGTCATGATGGCGACGATGCCGGCCAAGGTTACCACCGCGCCCACGCCGAAGCGCCAGCTGAGTACTTCGCCGAGGATGAAGACCCCGGTGGCGACACCGAAAACCGGGGCCAGAAGCAACAACGTGGATATCAAACTGACGGGATAGATGCGTTGCAAATAATACCACCCGCCGTGGCTGAGAATATTGGCGGCAATGGCGGTATAGACGATCGTGCTCCATTCGAGCCAACTTGCGCCAACCAGTCTATCGACCGGATTGCCTTCGAATACGACAGATAGAAGCAGCAGCGGCGGCAGCGACATCAGCGACATCCAAGCCTGCAGCGTAAGAATTGGAATGCCGCCCGTGCGACTTATCAGGACGATGGCCAGCCCCATGCTGAGGGCACCCGCGATGACGCTAAGCAGGGCGGGCAGTCTGGCAAACACGCTGGGTTCGAAGCCAATGACGACGATTCCGCCAAACGCGAGTACCAGGCCGATCAGGCGTTGCCAGCCGACTTGCTCGCGGAGGAACAGCGCTGCAATCAGAACCGAGAACGGGGCATAGAGCTGGACCGCAATCGCCACCGAGGAAATGCCGGCTGACAACTTGATGCCGATTAACATCAGCGGGTAATGCAAAAGCCCGAAGAACATCGAAATGATTGCCATTTCGCGCATCCGCCCGGGAACGATTTTTAGAAAAGGCCACAGGAGTGCAATCACGACGGCGAAGCGCGCAAACGCGAACAAGATGGGCGGAAACTGATCGAGGCCGATCTTCAGGACGATGAACTGAAAGCCGCCAATCGCGCTGACGCCAACCGCAATCGCAAAGTGCCAGGGTTTCACGAGTGTTGCGTCTACCGCGCGCCGGAAATAGGCGCGTTCATAAGTAAGGCCGGATCCAGCTCAAGCCTTCGATCGTGGTTGCCAGAGGACGGTATTCAACGCCGATCCAGTTGACGTAACCGATATCATCGAGCCAATCGAACAGGAACGGGTAGTTGATTTCGCCGGTCCCCGGTTCATGGCGGCCTGGATTATCGGCAATCTGGATGTGGCCGATGCGGTCGATATGAGCCCGGAGGGTACGCGCCAGATCCCCTTCCATTATTTGCATGTGATAGCAGTCGAACTGTAGTGCCAGATTATCGGCGCCGACTTCTTCGATGACCGCGAGGGCATCGCGCGACCGGGTGAGCAGGTAGCCCGGGTTGTCCCGGTCGTTGACGGGCTCGATAACCAGGGAGAGTCCAGCTTCTGCGAGTGCAGCGGCAGCGTAGCGGAGGTTGTCGATCATGGTTTCATGGACGACCGCGGCATCAACCTCAGCCGGCGGCACGCCGATCAAACTGTTGAGACGAGGGCAATCCAGGACGCTCGCATACTCGATCGCCGCAGTCACGGCCTGGTGGTACTCATCGATCCGGCCGGGCAAGCAGGTGAGGCCGCGGTCACCGCGCTGTACCTCTCCCGGCGGGAGATTGTGCAGCACGAGTTCAAGCCCATGCGCGGCGAGGGCTTCAGCGATAGCGGTCTTGTCGAAGGCATATGGGAATTGAATTTCGATAGCCGTGAATCCTTCCCCAGCGGCGGCGGCGAACCGGTCGAGAAACTCAAACTCAGTGAACAGCGTTGATAAGTTGGCGGCGAAACGTGGCATGAGTTATTTGCGAAGATAGGCCTAATTCGGCAGGCTGGCGCTCGGCACTTATGTCCTATGTTACAAACTGCGCGGCAGCAAGGTGTACAAGAGGGACGACATGACAGGTAGCGCGAACGACACAAACGCGGCGGCTATTCGAATTGGACCGGAACCCAATA
>CAUZWH010000145.1:0-7419 GCA_963583675.1 Alphaproteobacteria bacterium | reverse complement strand
CGAAAATCGAGCTGGATCGGTTGAATGCCGACGCGGATCGAATCGAAATCGAATCGATCGGAAACATTGCGAATGTGGTAGTCAACGAAGGCTTCCTGCCAGGCTAGGTGTTGGTCGTGGCGGGTTGTATTCGACCCGGTATGAGCCTTGAGAACTCCTTTTTCTTCGACCCTAACGCGATTGTAATTGAATATCGGCGTCAGACGGAATTCCCAATCCGGCGGCCGAAACGCGGTATCGCCCTTGAGGAACGAAAGACTAACGATCAGATTCTCGTTAAGAACATTTTGCTTAGTGTCGCCGAATTGATCGATTTGGTTGGGACTGGTGGTGCCCGCGGTACCGGTTGGAGTTGGCACCCGTCGCGGTTCAAAGACCGTGTCGGAGATGATAGCGAGGTTGATGAACCACTCGCCGAACAACGGCCGATCAGCCTTCATGACGTTCTGGTTGTAGGGATCCCACCACTTGGCGTTGACACCGATTGCTTCGACGATGCGCCAACGATCAGGCACCGGAATTGTTTCGCGCGGCAATGTCGCAGCCGGAGGCGGGACTTTGCTGGACTCGACGGCCGGCAGTACAAATCGCTTGGGCGGGAGCTTGCCCGGCCGGCGGCGATCTGTGTTGGCCTGAGCCAAAACGGGGCCGCCACCTTGAACGGTGGTCACGATTTTTTCTTTGGCCGCGTAAGTCGGAGGCGTCAGCGCCAGCAGAGCGGCACTCGCCGCGACAAATGCAAATGAAAGGGAGGTCGGAGCTCGCATCGTTATTTACCAGCGCAAACGTTCTGTGCGCTGGTATCTAGAAACGGCGCGAACGGACAGTTCACGTAGCGCAAGCGCACCCCTTTCGGCACTAGATTATCCGCGCGGATTGATTTCGGTGCGTTGCCAACGCCAGTGGCGAGCGCCACGCTGCCATTGTGGGTGCCAAGGAAGGACACCATATCGTCCTGATCAACACCATCGCCGGAAACCCCCATGCCGCCCACCAGCACATTGGCGCGGAACAGCGGCACGCTGCCGGGGAAGATTTGCAAGCCGTTGGCCAATCGGTTCGATCCGGTCGCAATCTGCAACGGTAATGCCGAGCAGCGGGCCGGCGTGTCGGCGCCGGAGGGGACGCCGCCCAGCCCGCCGATAAACGTCAGATGCTGCACGAGATTGTTAGCGACGAGTTCGAATTGGAGCCCGGTCGCAAATGGGCTCCACGTTGAGTGCGGATTGCTGAGCGGTCCGGGCTCAGAGCCATCGAAGCCATCAGGATACCAGGGACGCGACAGATTTCCGCCCGAGCGATCGGCGAAAGCGGTCCCGTTATTAAGGGCGGTTGGATCGCCGAAGAACGTGCGTACCGCGGTTACGCGATCGCCAAATCCTGCCGTGGTCAGGTCTGATCCGGCACTGAAATTGGAAAAGAGCGCCGCAGTGCGGGCTTTTTGCAACGAGACATCGATGCCAAATATCGGCCCATCGGGCGTTCTTGCGATCGCCAGTATTGCCCCATTAGTATCGACGATCGACACCGTGAAATTCATGTTTTCGCCAAACGGCTTGCGGATTTGCGCGCGCGCATTGAAGCCAACGTTGAGCGCCGCGATCATCAATGTCGTGACCTCGGCCTGGGTGAGCAACCCATCAGTTCCAGCCCGCGGCGCGAAACGGTTGGCGTTGGCGCCGTTTACCAGGATTGACGCACTTTGGCCGTTGCGGAACGTGCCAAAAGTCGCGCCGGCATCGGAACGAATACCCGACGCCGGCTGCCCAAACGTTTGCCCGGCGAGAACATCTGCCGCGGTACCGCCATTGGGGATTGCGTAATAGCCGAGAACAGCCACCAAATTGCCGGCGGCGCCGCCGATCAAGCCGCCGAACGCCGCAGCGTTGGCGGGATTGGCCGCGAGATTACCAGGTTGGGCATCAACATAACGCAGGCTCTTACCAATCACACCGATGCGATACGCCTTGATTTCCTCCGCCGGAACGAACCCAGTTTGACCAGCGAGCGCGATGATCTCGTCTTGATCGAGGTCGACGTTCGTGATTACCAAATCGAGGCCGTAGACGCCATCCGACATAACCCCAATCCCGCCAGAATGAATGCCGTTTTTGTAGAGCGGCAGTCCCCCGGCATCAGCCGAGAGACCTAACGGTGAGCGTTTAGGGCCGATCGTCGCGTTAACCAACCCCCCGGCACCGCCATCGAAAAAGCGGACATTTAGGTCAGAGCACGGCAATTGACTAAACTGAACGCCAAATAGGGGGCCACTGGGCGAGAATGTTTCGCCGGGATTGAAATGATCCTGGATGATCTGGCTGGCGGTTCGCGTCGTGAAGGCGTTGCCGCCCGATGATAGATAAGCGCCGGTGATGGCTTTTGCGATTGCCGCCAGCGTGGAGGTTACCGCGATGCCCTCAAGCGAGGTGATGGCGGCACCGGCGATCGCAGTCGGCGTGCCGACGGGACGCGGTGCAGAGGTAATCGTTGCCAGGTTCGCGGCGCCGTTCATTTGAAAGACAGCCAGCACGTTGCCGACGCGATCGGTGACGGCAATAGTCGATGCCACGCCGCGGGCCTGCGATTCGGCAACGGCTTGCGCAATCACCTGCTGGACATCGGCAGAGGTTAAGGTTTGGGCCTTGGCGCTAACGGCAGCGACTAGCAAGCTGAGCACACCAAATAGGATCAATCGTACGCGCGACACGGTACTATCCTTAGTTGGGAGATGCTTGAAAGACGCCAAACTTGAGCGCTGAACCGGTGCTGTAGGCAACAACAAACGTGATCGGAAACATAAAGCTTGAGATATCTTGATCTATAATCTTGTAGGTGAGGCTGCCGGCGTTCGCCTCGAACTTACTATCAACCAAATCATCGACGTTCCCACTCCAGGGAATCCAATAGCCCAAATTGGTTCGTTGAAGCGATTTGCCCCCGGTGGTGTGCGCCATCACGTAGGTCGCGACCGGCGTATCACCGTTGAGGTTGATCGTTCGCGTGATGTCTGCCGTAGCCGGATCAACGCTTACGTCGGTCAGAACCGTGCCGGTATCGGCGAGCGATTCCGCACGCGCACCGCTAGTAGCGATCGCAATGATCGCTACTGCAAGGGCTGCAGTCCTAAAGAAAGACGCACCTGATTGATAAAACAGACGTCGCACCATTCCCACCATGGGTGGATAAAGCGTACCAAAACACAGCCGACCCGAAAATATCCCTACCGTTGGTCCATTCTTATCGGCAGATCTTAGGTTGCCAGAGTTTACGCGAAACCCCGTTAGTTTCCAATCTTTGTGGCCATCTTTCCACCATCGGGACGCATCGGACCGAGTTCCGGTCGATGGAACACATGGCACATCGTGCATGTCGAGGGCACTTTATCGGAAACATTCTCGCCGCCATGGCATTGGCGACACGAATTGATGTCGGGAAGGATGACATCGGCGCTGGTTTTCGACTTCGGTGCCTGCTCGTGACAGTCAACGCAATTGATCGATTCGTGGCTGGCGTGCACGAAGTTCCCCTTCGGCATCCAGCGATCAACGATGAGGGGTTTGGCGACACGCCATATATCGTCGTCGTTCTTGGGCGGCGTGACGATATGGCATTGCTTGCAGAGCGAGAATCCAAATACGATTTCGGCAGTTTTTTTGGATTTCGCCTCCGCCCATTCGAGCGCCTGTTTAAGCTCTTCCTGAGTTACCGGCTTGCCAGGGCGGCGCCTCAGCTTGCTTGAGGTGTCTCCGCCGAAATCACCGATCAGGGCTTTCTGTGCGTAGTACTCACGAATCACCCGGCCAGCTTCTTCGTAGTCGCCATGCGGGACCGCACGATCGGGCTCAAACCTCAGTTGATGGCAGCGCGAGCAATGCGTTTCCATATCGACCGGCAGCAAGCCCGCCCCGCCCCGCTCAAGCGCATGACAACTTGCGCAAGTCAATTTCTCGATACCCTCGGGGCCACGAACCCCTTTTTCCACGAGATGCTTGTCGTGCGGGTATTTAAGGTTTGATTGCTCGCTTAGCGCTTCTTTGTCGCTCAACGCAACGCGCTGCATGACAGCTAGCACGGGATCCTTCGCGATCGTGGGCCGGAACTCGGGGTGATCTTCGCCAAAGTCTCGGACATCGAGGAGTTTGGTGCTTGCGGTCGTGCCCTTGAGATCGGCGTGGCAGTCGGCGCAGAAGGATTGCGCCGTAATAACGATAGCGTCGTTGGCGTTATGCTCCTTGTGACAGTGCGCACACCGCTCTTGCTCCAATTCGGTGACTTTAAGGTCCCGATGGGCGTGCCCTTCGACCTTGGCATGGCACGTCAAGCACGAATTGTCGGCTACCTGATTGAACGCTGTTTGATGGCAGGCCCTGCAGTCGTCGCCAAAGAATTTGTGAGCACCAGAGAGTTCGCCGCTGTCCCAGGACGCATCGAGCCTGACGATCCCGCTGGTCGCATCATTGACGGCGGGCCAGACGAATCCGACGATCGGCAAGGCCAGGAACAAGACGAGAACAACCAGCGATAGGGCCCATGACATGCCGCGTTTGCTGAGGCCCGTGTTAACCAGGCTGGTTACGCTGTGCGATTTCAGGACTTCCAGCTCGTCGCCGGGCGGGCGAACGAACTCAAGCGTCACCGCAAGATCGAAATCCTCCGGCGTCTCGGCGATAACCAGGTCGTAGGGCCCGAGCCCGATGGTATCGCCGACGGCGAGCACGGTTGACACTTTCGGCGCGCCATTATGGCGAATCTGCGCGTTGCCGGCGGCCTCGACAAAAACGCCACCCGTCCGCGTCGAAAGGCTGGCTTGCTGCAGGTTGACCCGAGGATCGGCGAGATGAACCTCGTTGTCGGTGCTGCGTCCGAAACGGACTGTATCGGAATCGATATCCTCGTCGCGATAGGCGATTCCGCCCTTCGCTTTACGTGTGATGTGGCTGAAGCGAACTCGCACGGTGGACCTACCAGTAGAAGAACACAGAAATGATATGCGTAATAAGCGCGATCATGAGAGCAAATGTCAGCGGCACGTGCACGTACAGCCAAATATCCATCATCGCCTTGTATTGCACGTCGGCCCGGGCGCGTTGGACCAGTTCCGATTTGCGGCTGAGCAATGTAAGCAATTGGCGCCCCGACTTGGCTTGGGACGTTGGCAGACCGCGTGCCAATTCACGCAATTTGACAAGCGCAGTCTGCGTCGCATATTCGGGATCGGTGCCGGTCAACTGTCGCCAGACCGAACCGCCAATGCTGGTTTTCTCGCTGGCATAGAGTACGACGTCGCGAACTTCATCGGTAAGCTGGGCGCCGACTTCGATGCACTCGTGATCGAGTTCGGCTATTTCAGAAAACAGGCTACCAAGCGTCGCGCCGCGGCGGTTTTCGGTCATGAGCCGGGGGTAACGCACGTAGACATAAAGCCCGAAAACGCCACTTAGGATGACTAGCATCATCAACGTGTAGGCCAGGGTGTGGACGTTCCAGCCAAATTGAAAGCCCGCATGCAGGGTTGCCACAAAGATCAGCGCGAGACCGAGATAGACGTGCGCGGAAAGCCAATCCTCAAGCTTGACTGTGCCGGCCCTATACGAGCGCTTCTTGATCCCCAGCCAAGCCAGCCAGAAAATCAGCAAGGCGCTGATCGTGCCCAACGTGTAGCCCAGCCAAGTTCCGCCATTGGGCGGTTCCACGGGCGCATGATAGGCGTAGACCGCCAAAGAGATGATCGTCAGTAACAGCGCCCATTTGAGATACCTGAACCGACGATAAACAAGAATAGACTCGTGCATTCCCCCACCTAAGCCGCTATCAAATCCGCCTCGAGTCGCTCTGGCCGAGCCGGACTACCTTACCTTTTCAAGCGCGTTGGTATCGCTTTCACCTAAACGCCTGTCGTGTGCTAGCTCATCGCCAGCGAGAAGAAATCTTCCGGACTCACGCGAATCGCGGCCCCGGTCGGACAGGCTCGAACGCACGAGGCGCCCCCTTCAATATCTTTACACATGTCGCATTTCACCGCCACTTTGGGTGCGTTCTGACCGCTCTTTTTGGCCAGCGGGGATTTGTCCTCGCCAGGTCCGGGTCCGCGTCCCAATAACAACCATTGCAGCAAACCCGGCTTACTGGGTGGTTGGCTTGCCATGTGGATCACGTCGTAGGGGCAATTACGCACGCAGTTGCCGCAACCGATACATTTCTCGTCTATGTACACCTCACCGTTCGGCGCTCGGTGAATAGCGTCGGCCGGACAATCCGACATGCAATGCGGGTGCTCGCAGTGGCGGCAACTGGTGGGCACATGGATCGATGCATAAGTGGGACCGGCTTCGCGATCGAGCCGCGAGGTGCCGCCATGGGTCTCAGCGCAAGCCTTCTCACAATTATCACAACGAACGCAAAGTGATTCGTCGATCAGCAGAACGTCGGTAGCTTCTCCTACCCCTTGACTGATCAGGAACTCGATGATGCCACCGGTCTCGGGCGCCGCTTCCATACGCACATTTTCGACCAGGCGTTCCTGGAATTCGTTCTCCAGTTTCTGGCGAAGATCGGGGCGCTTATCCAGCAGCTTGCCGAACGCGTCACCGTCGAGTTTGACGGCATCGGTCGCAACGGCTGCCTTGACGGTGGCCGAACGCGGCGCATGACTGAGCAGCGCCATTTCACCGATGTAATGGCCGGCCGGGACGTAGGCCATGACGATGTTGCGCCCACCGATCGCGCGCGACACCGTAACCGAGCCCTTGCGGATCAAATAGACGCTTTCACCGTCGTCGCCCTCCTTAAACAGCTCCTCGCCAATGGCGAATGACTTTATTTCCGCTGTTTGGACGACCTCGGAGAGTTCGTCGGTGGTCAGTTCCGGCGCCAGCTGGGTCTGGATTTGGCGGGCCATGGCGGTTTGATCCAGGACCTGCTTCACCGATGCGACCGAGTTGACCAGCTTGATCATCGAACGCCGGGGCGTTTCGATCAGGACGCACTCGTCACCCGCCACAACGGTTGCCGTGCGTCGGCGGCCGGAGATGAGACCCATCTCGCCGAAGAACTCACCGCGCCCCAGGCTGACCGTTTCGCTCGGATCATCAGGATTGACCTGAATGTCGACGCCACCATCAACGATCGAGAAAAAACTATTGGTGTAATCGTTGCGCTCGAAAACGAACTCGCCCCGGTTGGGCGTGTGGATATCACTATCGATGAGAAATTCGCGCAATTGCAGCGTTGTCAGGCTGGACATCAGTGGCACGTTTTCGCGAATACGGGCGAGAACTTCGTCAACGGGGGCGTTGAGATTGGCAAATTTGGCTTCAAGCAAGGGCTCGTCGGCCGGCTTGATATTATTGCCCTCAATGAACTCGATGACTTCATAGCCCTGGTTCATCGCCTGCTTGATCAGCGGATACCCACCCAAGG